>JAZOOM010000257.1:0-1541 GCA_045655025.1 Eubacteriales bacterium
ACTCGCGATATTTGCCGAAGGCAAATTCGCCCCGAGCGAAAGTGAGGAGGTTTTCAAAAGTCCCTTAAGCGGGTCCCGCCGAGCTTGCTCGGCATGCAGAGCCCTGGCCGACAAACCCAAATTTGAATTTTTTAAGGAGGATACAATCATGCTTCACGATTTTACCAAGGACGTCTTTGATAACATCACCCAGGCAGGCCAGTCCAATGCGGGGGGCTGCGGCGTTGGCGACACCGACGAGCCCTACGTACCCAGCGACGCGGTCTGGTACCTCACCCCCGAGCACACCGTGGTTCCCGCCGCCGAGAAAGCCGAGGAGAACGTCATCCGCACCAACTTTGCCCTTCCCTTCGTCCGTGAGTACCTCAAGGACGGCCGCCTCCCCGAGGGCAGAAAGCTCCTCATCCTCCGCACCTCCGTGGGCGGTACGGGCTTTCTGGACAAGCGCTGGGGCATGACCGACGACCTCTACCTCCGCATGATGGACATGATCCGAGAGGCCCTGTCCATGAATCCCGAAAACCGCCTCGTAGCCTTCCTGTGGCACCAGGGCGAGACCGACGCCTGCCACAACGCCACCCGCGACGGCCACTACGCCAACCTGAGCGGTCTGATCCAAAGCGTCCGCGACACCTTCTCCGCCCCCGATCTGCCCTTCGTGGCGGGAGATTTCGTCCACCACTGGCGTGACGAAAACGCCGCCGTCTGCGCCCCCGTCCTGCAAGCCATCCGCGACGTCTGCGCCGATATCGGTCACGCCGCCTTCGTGGAAACCGACGGCCTGAAATCCAACTGGCAGGAGCTGGGAGACATCCGCCAGGATCCCATCCACTTCTCCCGCCGCTCCACCTACGAGCTGGGTAAGCGCTACTATACCGCCTTCTGTGGCATCTGAACCGCCATTCACGTCCTTTCCCCCTCATAAAAACCCGTGAATTGTCCGTTCTCATAAACCACCTCCACGATCCCGTGAGCCGTGTAAACCCAAAACACGTACCGCCGATCCACGCGTAAATCCCCAAAGGTCACACAGCTCCACCCCTCGCAATCCCCCCATTTCACCGGCATCACGCCCCCGCCCTCCATGCAGATCACGGGTGTCGTGTCACGAAACCAAAACCGCACGGCATATCCCCCGTCCCGCGGCACCGTTTCCTGACACCCCCACGGGAGAGACGGGGGCGTTTCCTGTTGTGTCGGAGATTCATCTACAAACGTCTCCGCCTCGGTTTCATGTCGATCCCCCCGCTCCGTTTCCTCCGTATGAGTCTCCGACGGAGAAGAAACGTCTTCTTCGGGCTCCTCTCTCTCTACCCGAATCGAAATTTCCGTGATCTCTCCCCCTGCCTCCAAGCAATATAAAATCACGGTATCCCCCGCCAAGACAGGCCGCCCCTCTCCCACTCGGGAAAAGCTCAACTCCACCAAACCCGTCCCTTCCCCCTCAGGTAAACCATCCAACAAAATCTTGCATCTTCCCTCATCCTCTCCAACAGTCAGACGCATCCCCTTCGCGCCCTCTCCCATCTCCACACACGAAG
>JAZOOM010000258.1:0-6146 GCA_045655025.1 Eubacteriales bacterium
CGATGAAGAGCTGGATAAGCGTGTCTCCAAGATCGCTGTCTATGCCCGTGTCTCCCCCGAAAACAAGATTCGCATTGTCAAGGCTTGGCAGCGCAAGAAGCAGATCGTTGCTATGACCGGCGACGGTGTCAACGATGCCCCCGCCCTCAAGGCCGCCGATATCGGTTGCGCCATGGGTATCACGGGTACCGACGTGGCCAAGGGTGCCGCCGACATGACCCTGACCGACGATAACTTCGCCACCATCGTGGACGCTGTCCGCGAGGGTCGCGGCATCTACGCCAACATCAAGAAGGTGGTCGGCTTCCTGCTGGGCACCAACATCGGTGAGGTCATCACGGTGTTCGTGGCCATGCTCCTGTGGCACGAGACCCCCCTGCTCTCCATGCAGCTGCTCTGGATCAACCTGGTCACCGACTCCCTCCCCGCCATTGCGCTGGGTATGGAGCCTGTGGAGTCCGACGTAATGGATCGCAAGCCCAAGTCCAAGAACGAGGGTCTGTTCGCGAACGGTCTGGGTGTCCGCGTGGTGCTCATGGGTGCCATGTTCGCCGCCCTGTCTCTGGTGGCCTTCTATCTGGGTAAGACCCTCGGCGGTACCGCCGCTCACGGTCAGACCATGGCCTTCATGACGCTGGCTCTGTCTCAGGTGTTCCATGCCTTCCATATGCGTTCCGATAAGTCCCTCTTCAAGATCGGCGCGTTCGGCAATTCCAAGCTCAACTGGGCGGCTCTGGCCTCCCTGTTGCTGGTGGTGTTCATCCTCTTCACCCCCGGTGTTATGAACGCCTTCGGTCTGGTCTACCTGACGGGCAAGCTCTACCTCATGGCTCTGGGCCTCATTGTCCTGCCCTCGATCATCATGGAGGTCTGCAAGCTCACGGGGCTGATTAAGGAAAAGTAATTCACCCATAAGAAAAAACGGCTGTCCCTGCGGGGATAGCCGTTCTTTTTTCATTCAAGAGACTCTACCGAAATGATCGTGAAGCTCCCTGTACCTGCGGTACATTCCTTCATATGCCTCCACCGCAACAGGATCGGGGGTATAGACCCTCTCCACCTTGGCCGCCATGGCGTCGGCGGCATCCGTGACGGTGGGGTAGAGTCCCCCTGCCACAGCGGCGTATACCGCGCTGCCGAGAGCCCCCGCCTGAGTGGCTGTGGATACCGCCATGGGGATATTCAGCACGTCGGCGTAGATCTGCATCATGAGGGGATCCTTGCGGGCGATGCCTCCCGCCGCCATGACGCGGGAGATGGGGATGCCGAAGGATTCGTACTGCTCCACAATGACCCGCGTGCCAAAGGCGGTGGCCTCTATGAGGGCGCGGTAGATATCCTCGGGGCGGGTGGCCAGCGTGAGCCCTGTGATGACCCCCGTCAGGGTAGGATCCACCAGAATACTGCGGTTGCCGTTCCACCAGTCCAGCGCCACGATGCCGCTCTCCCCGGGTGATTTTTTCATGGCCAGAGAGCGCAGATAGGCGTGGATGCTCATCCCCGCCTCGCGAGCCGCCTCGGTGTAGCTTGCGGGAACGCAATAGGTCACGAACCAATCGAACAGATCCCCTACGGCGGCCTGTCCCGCCTCGTAGGTGCAGAGGGAGGGGATCACACCGTCTTGGACGTAACCGCAGATGCCCGTGACCTCCTTCGCCTCGGCGGCGTTGAGGATATGACAGGTGGAGGTGCCCAAGATCACCGTCAGATCCCCGGCGCGGGTCATGCCCAGAGAAGGGAGGGCGGCGTGGGCGTCGATCATGGGAAGGGCAACGGGGGTACCCACGGGCAGACCCGTGAGAGCCGCGCCCCTGTCGCTGAGCCGCCCCGCAATCCCGCCCACGGGATCCACACGGGGGGAGATCTTACCGCCGATCAGACCTGTCAGAGCGGGGTCAAGTGCCGATAGAAATTCGTCGGAGGGGTATCGCCCGTCGTGCCACAGCCCCTTATACCCCGCAAAGGCGGCGGCGTGGGTTTCTTCCCCCGTCAGCAGAAGGGACAGCCAATCGGCGGCCTCGGTAAAACGGTGGGCGGCCTCAAACACGGAGGGCGCATTGCGAAGGGTTTCCAGAATTTTGGGCAGCATCCACTCGCAGGAGACGGTGCCCCCGTAGGAGGGAAGCCAAGACTCCCCCCGCGCGGCGGCCAGAGAATTGATCTCGTCGGCCTCGCAGGTGGCACCGTGGTGCTTCCAAAGCTTGACGTAGGCGTGGGGATCCGCCGCAAAGGCGGGATCCAAGCAGAGAGGCGTACCCGTCTCGTCCACGGGGAGCATGGTGCAGGCGGTGAAATCCACGCCCAGCGCGGCAATATCCGCGGGTGTGATCCCCTCGGCGGTATGGGCGGCGGCCAGAGCCTCACGGATGGCGGCGGTCATGCTGTCGAGATAGTCTTGGGGGTGCTGGAGGGCAAAGCGAGGTGGCAGAGGGGTGCCGTCAGGCAGGGCACTATCCATCACCCCGTGGGGGTAGGAGGCTGTGGCCTCGGCTACGGCTCGCCCGTCCCGTGTGTCCACCAGCAGGGCGCGAACCGAGAGGGTGCCGAAATCCAGACCGAGGGTATAGTGGGCTTGTGCAGGCATATGCAAGCTCCTTTCACGTGATTCTGTTTTGATTATACCACGCTTTACCGGTTCTGTCAAGGGAAAGAAGAAGGACGCCTCACCCGTGTGAGACGTCCTTTTGGGGAAAGATCACTTCAACAGCTCCAGAATAGCGGCCTTGGGTCTTCCGCCCACAGCGGTGTTGACCACCTCACCGTTCTTGATGACGACAAGGGTGGGGATGCTCTGGATGCCGAATTCCTGTGCCAGCTCGGGCTCCTCGTCTACGTCGATCTTACAAATGACGTACTCGGGATGCTCGTCGGCGATCTGCTCAATGAAGGGAGCGATCATGCGGCAGGGGCCGCACCAGGTGGCGAAAAAGTCCAGGAGGACGGGCTTATCCGAGTTTTTGATCTCGGCGAAATTCTCTTTGGTAACGTGGATCAGGGACATAGTGTGCTCCTTTCGTATATCGTTTTCATAATTTTCTTGCTTGTGAAGAGCCGCGATGGCTCTACTGCTTGTATTATACCACAAATTAGAGGGCTTGTCTACGACTCCGAGGAATTTTTCATGCCGTTTTCACGCTGTTTCACGCCTTCTTCACAGCCAGACCGCACCAGTCGTTGTCGGTAAGCTTTTCCACGACCTTGAAGCCGTTCTTCTCAAAGCACTCCACCACGTCATCGCAACGCTCGGCAATGATGCCGGAGGCCAAGAGAACCGCGTCCTCCTTCATGTAGCGGCCCACGTCGGGGGTCATGCGGATGATGATGTCGGCTACGATGTTGGCGCAGACCAGATCGTAGGGGCCGTCCTCCAAGGAGACCTGCTTTAAGAGATCCGACTGATCGCAGGTGACGTTTTCAAGGCCGCTGTCCTTGATGTTCTCCCGCGCCACCCGGACGGCGGTGGGGTCGATGTCGTAGGCGCGGCATAAGCTCGCGCCCAGACGGGAGGCGCAGATGGCCAGAATGCCCGTACCCGTGCCCACGTCCAGCATGAGCTGACCCTCCTTGGTGTACTTCTCCAGAAGGCGGATGACCAGTCGGGTAGTCTCGTGAGTACCCGTACCGAAGGCCATGCCGGGATCCATGCGGATGACGATCTCACCCTCGGCGGGGGTGTAGCGCTCCCAGGCGGGGCAAATGACGATCCTCTCCCCAATCTTGATAGGCTTGTAGTAGGCCTTCCAGGAATTGGCCCAGTCCTCCTCGTTCACGCCCACCAGCTCGATCTCGGCGTGGAGCTCCAGCTCGGCGACACGCTGACGGATGTAGGCCAGATCGTCCATGTAGGAGCGATCCGAGGGGATGAACACCGACACGGAGGCAATATCCTTGTTGGCGTTCAGGATCTTCTCGTCGATGAGATCCCCGTAGCAGGTCTTGAGGTTGGTGTCAATGTCGCTGTAATCCTCGATCATGAGGTTGTTGTTGATCATACTCATGAGGGCAACCAGCGCGTCCAGCTCACGGAGGGGAACCGTGACCTTGATCTGTGTCCAAATCTGTACCTCGCCGTAATCCTCGCAGACGTAATCCTCGTCGATCATCTTTTCCAAATCGGTCATGACTTACTTCTCCTTCTTCTTGAAAGCCTTGGTAAACTTGCTCTTCTTGGTGTAATGCTTCTCACCGCAGGCCTCGGCAAACTCTCGCAGGGCGTCCTTCTGCTTGTCCGAAAGGCCTCGGGGAATCTCCACCACCACGGTGCAGATCAGATCGCCGCGGCGGCCGCCCCGATCGTTGACGTAGGGAATACCCTTGCCCCGCAGGGTAAAGGTGGCGCCGGGCTGGGTGCCTTCCTCGATCTGGTACTTGACCGTACCCTCCAGGGTGGGCACCTCGATCTCCGCGCCCAGAGTGGCCTCTGTGACGGTGATGGGCACGTCACAGAAGATGTGCACGCCGTCACGCTCAAAGACGGAATGGGCGCGGACGGTCACTTCGATGATGAGATCTCCCGCAGGGCCGCCGTTCTTGCCCTCACAGCCCTGACCCCGCAGGGCGATGCGCTCGCCGTTGTCGATACCGGCGGGGATGTTCACGGTGAGCTTGCGGTTCTCCCGCTCCAGACCCGATCCACGGCACTTCTGACAGGGGGACTTGATGAACTTACCCGTTCCGCGGCACTTCTCGCAGGCGGTCTTGGTCTGGAAGGTCATGCCGCCCATACGCTGGTTCACGATGCGCTGACCCGCGCCCCGACAGTCGGGACAGGTCTCGGCACTCGTACCCGCCTCCGCGCCCGTGCCGTTACAGCCGGGGCACTTGTGAAGACGGTTGTAGCTGATATCCTTTTTGCATCCGAAGGCCGCCTCCTCGAAGGTCAGAGTCACCCGCGCGCCCACGTCGTCGCCCCGCTGGGGGCCGTTTCTGCGCTGGGTAGAGCCGCCGCCGAAGGCCCCTCCGAAGATGCTGCCGAAAATATCGCCCAGATCACCGAAGTCACCGAAGCCCCCGCCAAAGCCTCCGCCATAGCCGCCGCCCGCGCCCGCGGTGGGATCAAAGGCCGCATGACCGTACTGGTCGTATTTTGCCTTCTTCTCGGCATCCGACAGGATAGAGTAGGCCTCGTTGACCTCCTTGAAATTCTTCTCGGCCTCGGCATTGCCGGGGTTCAGATCGGGGTGGTATTTCTTGGCCAGCTGACGGTACGCCCGCTTGATGGCATCCGCGTCGGCGGATTTATCGAGGCCCAGAACCTCGTAGTAGTCTCTTTGTGCCATGTGTATGTTCCTCTCTCTATATGGAAAAGTGGGGATTTTGAAATTCAAAATGCGAAGTGCAAAATTCTTTCTGATTTGAAGCGCAATTTTGCATTTTGCATTTTGAATTTTGCATTCTTTAAAACGCCTTTGCGGGAAAGGGTCAATTTGACCCTTTCCCGCTGTATGCACCTGCGCTGTGGGGCAGGAAATTACTTGTTGTCGTCGCTGCTGTCCTCGTAGGAAGCGTCGTAGTAGGTGCCGTTGCCGCCGTTTGCACCCATGTTGGGATCGTAGCCGCCGCCCATGTTGGGGTCGCCCTGAGGATTGGCCTGAGCGTACAGCTTCTCGGAGAGCTTGTAGAAGGCCTTCTCCAAAGCCTCGGTGTCGGCCTTGATGTCCTCGGTGTTGCCGGAGGCAACGGTGGACTTCAGCTTCTCGATGGCGGCGTTCACGTCGGCCTTCTCGGCGTCGGAGACCTTGTCACCCAGCTCGTTCAGAGTCTTCTCGGACTGGAAGATCATGGACTCGGCGCGGTTCTTGACCTCGACGGCCTCCTTGGCCTTCTTGTCCTCCTCGGCGAATTTCTCGGCATCCTTGATGGCCTTGTCGATGTCGGCCTGGCTCATGTTGGTGGAGGAGGTGATGGTGATGTGCTGCTCCTTGCCGGTGCCCTTGTCGCAGGCGGTGACGTTGACGATACCGTTGGCATCGATATCGAAGGTTACCTCGATCTGGGGAATGCCGCGGGGAGCGGCGGGGATGCCGTCCAGATTGAAGCGGCCGAGGGTGGTGTTGCCTGCGGCCATCTCACGCTCGCCCTGCAGCACGTGGATCTCAACGGAGGTCTGGCCGTCTGCAGCGGTGGAGTAAACCTGGCTCTTCTTT
>JAZOOM010000259.1:0-2428 GCA_045655025.1 Eubacteriales bacterium
ACAAGCAACTTCGAATATATGCTTGCTTTCGTGTTGCGGCGGCCGCCCCCGACACCGCCGGCCATCCGTTTGAGGTGAAGGGGGCTTCGCCCCCTTCACCCCCGTCGTTGCCGCGATGAGAACGTTAGGCTCATCACCCCGTTAAACAGCAATTTGAAGCTCCCTCACTCCACGTGCGGGCTCTTCAGGATCACATGACCGTCGTACTCAGCCCAGACGGTATATCCCTTGGATTCAAAGGCCTCCCGATACTTGGCATCGGCACCCGTGCGGATCACGGCGTAGTCTACGTCATGTTCCTTCAGCTGGATCTTATCACCCTTCAGGACGTGGTACGCGTGATCGTAGACCTCGCGGCGGTCGGCGCAGTGAGCGAGATAGGAGCTGGGAACGCAGAGAGAGGCGTCCTCGGGAATGGTATCCAGCATTTCCTCGCGGTACTTGTAGACCTCCTTGTTCTCCTTCCAAAGATCTGTGTAGGTGTTATACTTGGGGATCACAAGGAAGATATACATACAGCAGGAGGCAGCGGCACCCAAGGCCAACAGACGGCGGCGGGGAATGGGTGCCAGATCGGGAATGTTCAGCACCGTAGCATACATGATGAATGCTGTAATGCCGAAGTGATACTGGAAATTGATGCTGTACTGGTACTTGTACGTAGTCAGCACGTTGAGCAGAATGGGAGCCAGCAACAGCCAACGGGATTGCTTTTTGGTGCAGAAGGGGATCATACCCACGGGCAGAAGCATCTGAAGCAGGTAGACCACCTTGGCCCAAGGAGACCGCTCGATGAACCAGGAGTCCAGATAGGCCTTTTCCGTCGAGAAGAACTGGGTCAGCAGATAGCCCGGGTTCTTCAGCGCGGTGAGGATGGCCCCCGCAAGACCCTTGTCCTTGTCAAAGATCAAATTGTCAAAGCGGTTGATCATGGGGCCCGCGATGGAGGGATTGGGCGTATCCGAGGCGTAGAAATCCGCCCAGTAGGCGGCAGAGCCCTCCAAAATAGCCAGCGCGATCAGGAAGTACGCGGCGGATCCCAACGCCAAAACCGTTCCGTGGAGGAACTTTTTGCGGGAGAGGAACAGGTACAGGGCAAAGAAGATGACGTAAATGGCGGCATCCTCCTTGACAAGCAGCGTCAGCACCGCGAAGAGGTACATACAGAGGTACTTCTCCTTCTCAAAGAAGTAGAACATCCAGAGAAGCAGGGGAAGGAGGAAGCAGTTTTCATGGAAATCGTAGAAGCATCCCATGGAAATGACCGGGAAAGCAGCATAGATCACGCCCAGAAGAATTTGCGTCCCCCCCGAGAGCTTGAAATGCTTGGCCAACAATGCCACGGGAATGATACCGCTGGCCACCAACACCGCCTGACCGATTTGAAGAGTCATAGCCGAGGGGAAAATGGCGTAGAAGGGCAAAAGGAGGTAGTAGATGGGCGACAGATGCACCACGAAGTGGGACAGGAGCACGTCACGCTCGGAGGAAATGAGGGGAAGACCCGTCTCGGTCATGTTGTGGTACATATTCACGAACAGACCGAAATCAAAGTTGGGGGAGGTAAAGGTCAGGTAACGCATGCAGGTGGTCACGCCGATCACCAGCGCGCTGATCAGGCCCAAAGCCGAAACGATAGCCAACGCCATGTCAGAGCGGATCACCAGCTTGTCCATGAGCAGATCGTTCTTTTGGAGGAAGTAGAACAGGAACAGAGCGTAAGCAAAGATCACCGCCAGCAAAAACAGAGTGTCGTCCGAGTTCATTTGCATGGTGCTGTTGCCCATGGGAACCTTGACCACGTTTTCATTCTCAAACACCGCCAGCCAACGGATGACACAGCCCGTAGCTCCCGCCAATAGGAACCAGGAATCCGTTTCATATCCGACAAGAGCTGCCGCAAACACGGTCAGCGCGCAGAACAGGGCGGCGATCACCAGGATCATGAGCCCCGTGCCCGCGGTTTGAGCAAAGGAAAGATCGAAGAAATCCCCGTCCGTAAAGAGCAGGATCATGAGGGCATACAAGCTCCAGGAGGCAACGGCTCGGCAGATGTTGCGCTCCCAGGTCATCACGCTCTTCAGGCGCGACGAAATGCTCGGTGTCGGTTTCGGTGTCGGTTTCGGCATAAGCGTACTCCTTTTCGTTTTTTCGAGTAAATAATTGAGAAATGCTGAAAATTGCTGTTTAACGGGGAGCGGCAGGGCGCTGCCCTGCACCCGCCAAGAACCTTTTGCAAAAGGTTCTTGGATCTCCAAAAACTTTTAAAAAAGCATTATCCAATAAACACTTTTTTTTGAAAGTTTTGAGGATTCTTAAGGGACTCGCGATATTTGCCGAAGGCAAATTCGCCCCGAGCGTAAGCGAGGAGGTTTTCAAAAGTCCCTTAAGCGGGTCCCGCCGAGCTTGCTCGGCATGCAGTGCCCTG
>JAZOOM010000260.1:0-3297 GCA_045655025.1 Eubacteriales bacterium
CAATCCACCTCCTTGGCTCACAGAACGACATGGCTACGATCCGACTTGCCTCGAGTTGTTCTGTGATTTCATGGACAGCCTCGGCGTGCCGTGGGCACCCGTCTACGGTAACCACGACAACGAAACGCGGCGCGGGGTGGATTGGCAGAACCAACGCTTTGCGGACTCCTCCCTGTGCCTGTTCAAGAAGGGAAGCGTGACGGGAAACGGCAACTACTCCATTCTCTTGACCCGTAACGGAAAGCCCGCCCGCGCCCTGTACATGATGGATTCGGGGGGCTGTATGGGCTCTCCCTCGGAGTCTGCCCGCCGCGGCCCCGGCTTTGCCGCCGATCAGTACGGCTGGCTCTACACCACCGCTGAGGCTGTGAACGCCGCCGCAGGGGATACGGTTCCGTCCTTTATTGGCTTCCATATCCCCACCATCCAATTCCATCAGGCCGCCGTCAGCAAAGGCTACCAGACCGCCGACGAGCATGAAAAGTACGTCATCGGCGTGACCTCCCCCGCAAGGGACGGGGACTTCGGGTGTAAGCGGGAGCCCATCGGGTGCTTCGGTACCCCCGAGGATTTTGTGGATCGCCTTCATAAAGCGAGGATCGACGGTGTATTCGTGGGGCATTGCCACGCCAACAACACATCGGTTCTGTGGAAGGGTATCCGTTGGACGTACGGACTCAAAACGGGGCAGTACGACTACCATACCGCAGGACAGCTGGGGGGAACGCTGATCACTCTGTGGGAGGAGGATTTCACGGTCGTCCACGTCCCCTCCCTCGCTCCCATGGCCAAGGCCCCCAACCCGCCTCGGCATTGAGACGGCGGAGGCCTGCCAAATATCATCAGAATGTGAGGAACAGACAGTATGTACAGTCAAGGCTTGGCTTTTCAAAAGCGAACCCTGGGGGAGGGCTTTGAGGTGAAGGGCATAGGCACCTGCACCGACACCGATATCCGCATCCCTCCCACAACGCCCGAGGGGGAGCCTGTCACCTCCATCGGTCAATGCGCCTTCTACCAACAGGCTCACATCACCTCGGTGGTGATTCCCGAGGGGGTCAATCAGATCGAGGTATTTGCTTTCATGCGGTGTACCTCCCTGTCCTCGGTTACTCTCCCCGAGAGTCTGGAGCAAATGTACCATTCAGCTTTTTGCCAGTGCACGTCTCTGACCTCCATCCGCTTTCCCGAACGGTTGGAATTTGTGGGAAGGCAGGGCTTTTACGAATGTACCGCCCTCACCGAGATCATCATTCCCGAGGGAGTGGAGGGTCTGGGAGACGAGGTCTTCAAAAAATGCGAGAAGCTGGAAACCATCCATATCCCCGACAGCTTGCAGTACATGGGAAGCAGGGTCTTTGAGAATTGCCCACGCCTGTCCATCCGGTGCGATCTATACCATCCACCCGTAAACTGGGATGAGGACTGGAATCCGGAGGACAGACCCGTGACATGGCTGGATTGAGATTTCGTGATTCAATGGAAAGCCTCCTTGACCGAGGGGGCTTTTTTGTTGGGAAATTTACGGGCGTGCCAGATTTTAGCGATTTTGAGGACCTCCGTTTGACGAACTGTACACGCAAATTGAAAAAAACTGCCGTTTTTTATGCAAAAACAAGGATGCAAGCACAATTTTGACAGAAATTACCCGTACTTTTTGAAATATTTTCAAATTCCTCTTGCAAAATCCCGAGAAATGTGCTATACTATTACCATCCTTTTTTGACCCGCCGAGCTCGGCGGCAAACGCATATACCCATGGAGGCCTGTTATGCCATTCAATCACAATCCTTACGCAAACGAATACCATGAAATGGACGAGCGCGCCGAGCGGGAGTTTAATGACCTGCTGTCTGCCTCCCGTTCTACATATACCATCCCCCGCTCCGCCTTTGACGGCTACCGCGTGAAGCGCGGTCTTCGTGAGGCTGACGGCACCGGTGTCATGGCGGGCGTGACCCGCGTGGGCTCGGCTCACGGTTACGTGGTCAGCGAGGGCGACAAGTATCCCGTAGAGGGCGTTCTGGAATACCGCGGCTACGACCTGCGGGATCTGATCAATAATTTCGCCTCCGAGAACCGCTTCGGCTTTGAGGAGACCACCTTCCTGCTCTTCTTCGGCCACCTGCCCACCAAGGATGAGCTGGCCGAGTTCAACGACCTGCTGGCTACCCTGCGCCGTCTGCCCCCCCGATTTACCGAGGACATCATCATGAAGGCACCCTCCCGTTCCATCATGAACAAGCTCCAGAGCGCGGTGCTGTCCCTCTATGCCTACGACGACAACCCCGATGAGGTTACGCTGGATAATATGCTTCGCCAGTCCATTGAGATCGTGGCGCGTCTTCCCGTGATCGCGGCTCAGGCTTATTCGGTGTACCGCAACGCCTTCTTCAACAAGTCGCTGACCCTGCACAATCCCCAGGATCACCTGAGCACCGCCGAAAACTTCCTCCGCGTTCTCCGCTCGGATAAGAAGTACACCGAGGCTGAGGCACACCTGTTGGATCTCTGCCTGGTTATCCACGCCGAGCACGGCGGCGGTAACTGCTCTACCTTCACCACCCGCGTTCTGTCCTCCTCGGGCACCGACACCTATTCCGCCATCGCGGGCGGCATCGGCGCGCTGAAGGGCCCCCGTCACGGCGGTGCGAACCTGAAGGTGGTGGAAATGTTCGACTGCATCAAGGCGAACGTGGAGAATCCCAGGAATGAGGATGAGTTGGCTTCCTTCCTGCTCAAGATCCTGAACAAGGAGGCGGGAGACGGGAGCGGCTTGATCTACGGTATGGGTCACGCCGTCTACACCAAATCGGATCCCCGCGCGGTGCTGCTCAAGCAGTTTGCCCGTGAGCAGGCCTATGAGAAGGGATTTGGGGACGACTTCGATCTGCTGGAATCCATTGAGCGCCTGACCCCCGTCATCTTCCGCGCCTACAAGGGTCTGAACCAGGAGATGTGCGCCAACGTGGATCTTTATTCGGGTCTGGTCTACCGTATGCTGGGCATCCCCACCGAGATGTATACCCCCCTGTTTACCATCGCCCGTGCCACGGGCTGGTGCGCGCACCGCATGGAGGAGTACATGACCGCGGGCAAGATCATCCGTCCCGCCTACAAGTGCATTTCCAAGTCCAGAGAATTCAAGGCTCCCGACGAGAGAGCATGATGATACGAAAAACGCAAGGAATCGAAAAGGTTCCTTGCGTTTTTGGTTGAAATTCAAATTGCTGTTTAGCGGGGGCGGCAGGGCTCTGCCCTGCACCCGCCAAGAACCTTTTGCAAAAGGTTCTTGGA
>JAZOOM010000261.1:0-4058 GCA_045655025.1 Eubacteriales bacterium
GACTTATGACCACGTTGTCAACTCTCTCGGCCGAATCGCGCTCGGCGACGATGATCTGACCGAGAAGCTCGGACGGATAAAGATCGCGCTCGCGTCCTGCGAGGGTAGAGGCGCAGAATTTGCATCCCATGCGGCAGCCCACTTGGGAGGAGATGCAGATGGTATTGCCGTGATTGTAGCGCATGACCACCGATTCCACGCAGTGGCCGTCGCGGAGCTCGAAGAGGTATATTACGGTACCGTCCAGAGCCGAGGCCAGCTTGAGGCGCACCGAGGGGAGGTGGTATTCCGCCACCTCGGAGAGCTTTTCGCGGGTTTTCTTACCGATATTGGTCATATCCTCGGGGGAAAGCCCCTTGTGAAGCTGGGGGAACATCTGCCCCGCGCGGTATTTCGGCTCACCGACGGAGGTCAGGAAAGCCGCCAGCTCTTCGGGAAAAAGGGAGAGTAAGTCTTGCATAAAAAATCCTTATCTATCAATGGGTTATATGGTGGTAACGGTTAGGCTCTGCGGAGCTTGCCGAGAACGCTGAAAATGGCAAAGATCACGATGTGCACCACGGCCACGGAGGCACCCGTGGGGGTGGAGAGGAGGAGGGCCAGGAGCAGTCCCGTCAGTGACCCCACCACCGAGATCACCGCCGAGCAGAGGATCACCGAGCGGAAGCTGCGGAACAGGCGCATGGCGGAGAGGGCGGGGAAAATGATGAGGGAGGAGATGAGCAGAGCCCCCACCAGCTTCATGGCCAGTACAATGACGATACCGCTGATGGCGGCGATGAGGAAGTTGTAGGTACGGACGCGGACACCCGAGGAGGTGGCAAAGCCCTCGTCAAAGGTGACGGCGAAGATCTTGTGGTAGAAGATGACGAAAAAGGCGATCACCGCCACGGAAAGCCCCACGCAGAGCCACACGTCACTTCCTTGCAACGTCATCATGGAGGTGGAGCCGAAGAGGGAGGCGCACACGTCCCCTGACAGGCTTCCTGTGTCCGAGGATGGAAAGAGGTTGAGCAGGAGGTAGCCCACGGCCAACGAGCCCGCCGAGAGCATGGCAATGGCGGAGTCTCCCTTGATGAGTTGCTTTTCACCTGCCAGCAGGAGGAGGACGGCCACGGCTACGGTCACGGGGAGGGCTACGGTCATGGGGGCAAAGCCCAGCACCGCCGCGATGGCCATGGCACCGAAGGCCACGTGGGAGAGTCCGTCACCGATCATGGAGTAGCGTTTGAGCACCAGCACTACGCCGAGAAGGCCGGCGCAGAGGGAGATCAGCACGCCCGCGATGAAGGCGTAGCGGACGAAGGGGTAGGAGAAATAGCGGATCAAAAGCTCTACGGTATTCATACGTTATCCCCCTCTCCCTTATTGGACGCGCTTCCGCGTCGGCGGTTCTCGGTGAGACTCTTGTCACGGGACACGCCTCGGGCACCCAGCACGGAGCGGGCGTCGGGAATAGCGCGGATATCCAGAATTTTGCCGATGTTGGGGGCATCCCAGGCGGTTTTGGGGCTCCAATCCCCGTAGCTGCCGCCCTCGCGGCGGGCGAACTGCTGACCCACGGGAGTGGATAAGTATTCCTCAGTGGTGCCGAAAAATGTCGTCGTTTTGGACATGTGGAGAATGTGAGTGGCGTAATTGACCGCTGCCGACACGTCGTGGGACACCATGACCACCGCCACGCCTTCGCGGTTAAGGTCGGCGATCATGCCGTACATTTCGGTCATGGCCATGGGATCCAGCCCCGCAATGGGCTCATCCAAGAGGATGAGCTGACCCGTGGCGCAGAATGCCCGCGCCAAAAGGACTCGTTGCTGTTGGCCGCCCGAAAGCTCCCGATAGCACCGTTTTTCCAAATGGTCGATGCCCATCCGCGCCATGGCTTTATCGGCCAAGGTTTTATCGGAGGCACGCCAAAATGGGCGCAGGCCGCTCTTTCGCAGGCATCCCGACCGCACGATTTCCCGCACCGAGGCGGGAAAATCTCTTTGAGCGGGGGTGTGCTGGGGGAGGTAGCCGATGCCGCTTTTGCGGGTTTCGGGATCAATGGTGAGTCGGCCGCCGCTGACGGGGTGGAGTCCCAGCATGGATTTGAGCAGGGTGCTTTTGCCCGAGCCGTTCTCTCCTACGATGCAGAGGTAGTTGCCCGGGTTCAGGGTAAAGTTTACGCCCGAGGCCACCACCCCCGTGTCGTAGGCGAGGGTGAGATTTTCACAGGTAATCAATGACATAGTATTTCCCTTGTTTTTTTAGAAGGATCTGAATTTCTTATTGAAAGGTTTTGGGGATTCTTAAGCACCTTTTTCAAAAGGTACCTAAGTGGGGTTTGGGGCAAAGCCCCAATTACTGCAATGCTTTCTGTAAATTTTCCAGATTTTGACGCATGACTGTGATATAGTCGGTATTCTCGTAATCGGTCACTACCTGGAGAGAGTTCAGGGTCAGGATCTCAGCGCCTGTCATGGAAGCCACTACCTCGGCTACCTTGCCGTCGGAGCCCTCCATCATGAAAATGTACGGAAGCTCCCACTCCTCGGTATACCGAATCAGCTTGGCCTGAGTCTCAAAGGAGGCCGAGGTTTCGGAGGAACAACCGGGGAAAGCGGCCAGACACTCCAGATTCAGATCATGGAACAGATATACGAAGGGATGACGGTCAGCCACCACCACGGTATTTCGGACGGCGGTCTCCATCATATTCTCATATTCTTCCTTCAGGACTCTCAATTCTTCTTTGTACTGTGTTGCGCTTGTTTCCCAAACGGCGGCGTTTTCCGCATCCACTTCCATCAATGCATCCGCAATGGCCGAAACAATGCGGCGAGCGTATTCTACCGAGAGCCATACGTGCTCGTCATTTCCGATAATCGAACAGTTCTCATGCTCGGAATCATGGACATGATCGTGATCCGTTGTGATGTATGTGTCGCAGGCATCCATCATGGAAACCACCTGCACGACGGTATTTCCCGAGGATTTCAGGGCGGAATACAGCCATCCCTCCGCACCCGTGCAAACCACTACGTCAGCATTGGCCAGGGTAATGATATCCTGAGCGGAAGGCTCATAGCTGTGCATATCCTGCCCGGGCTTGCCGAGGATCACAATCTCAACCACGCCATCTCCACCGCCCAAGGTGTAGCGGGACAGAATGGAGCGGGCAAAATCAAAGCCGGCAAAGTTGGTGCAGACGATGGTGATCCCATTGTTATCGGCTGTGGTGGGATTTTTGGGTGTATCGCATCCCGCAAAGACCGAGACCATGCCCAAAACAATCGTCAAGCAAAGCAAAACAGTGATAATTCTTTTCATTTTTTCTATCCTTTATCCGTGATGATGTCCGCAACCGCATCCGCAGGGATGGGTGGGTGTCCGTTTCTTTTCCAAGGCGGCGCAGGCCTTGCAGAGTCCGTACAGAATGGAGCGGCCGCTGTCCACCTCAAAGCCGTGGTGAGCCGAGATGTGGGACAAAAGCTCCTCGCTGACGGTACATTCCAAATGGACGAGGTCGCCGCAGGTGACGCACTTGAGGTGGAAGTGATGGCAACAATCCCCCTGCCCCACGTACTGGTACACGTAGGCGGATTGGGTATCGCTGCGGTATTTGCGCACCGTCCCCTCGGCGCACAACTCGGAGAGGTGGCGGTAGAGGGTGCTTTTCCGGGTTTGGGCTTCTCCGGGGGATTGGTTATCCAGCTCACGGCACAATTCCTCGGCGGTGAACTGGCGGTCGGGGTGGGTTTCCAAAAACGTGAGAAGTCTTTGGCGGCCCGGGGTTTTGTAGGTTGCCACGGTGTGTCTCCTTTCCTGCGCATATTTTTTCATTATAAGTATAGCATATTCTTTTTTATTTGTCAAGAAATTTGAGAATGATTCTCATTTTTATTTTTTTGGAATTCAAATTTGGGTTTATGGGGGAGTTGGGGGCACGGCCTCCGGCGGCCAAAACCTTTCTTGAAAGCATCCTCGCGATGCTCGGGGCAAATTCGCCTTCGGCGAAGTTTGCGAAAGGTTTTGGATTCCAAAGAACTTTAAAAAGCATTATCAGATATTCATTT
>JAZOOM010000262.1:0-1669 GCA_045655025.1 Eubacteriales bacterium
ATGGCTACGATCCGACTTAGCAGGCCTCTACCCGCCGGGCGGTCTGCAGGAGGGAATCCGCAAAGTCGCTCCCCGCCATGACCGCGTTGGCCATATCCAAGGATTGCAGAATGAGATAGGAGGGACTGGTGGAGCCGAACAGACAAAGCGCCTGCTTGGCCTGCGCCCGTAAGCTCATGGGCAGATGCGCCCCAATATGCAGGTACGCGCCCCCCGTCAGCACGGGCAGGGTCTTGTGGGCGGAGTCGCAACAGAGATCCGCGCCCAAATCCATGGGATGGAGGGAAGGGGACAGAAATTTCAGATACGCTCCGTGGGCGTTGTCCACCGCCAGCAGAACACCGAAGTTATGGCATACCGCTGACAAGCGCTCAATGTCTGCCATATTCCCCAGATAGTCGGGAGAGGTCAGATACACTGCCGCGGGGAGTCTGCCCTCGGCATCCAGCCGCGCAAGCGTGTTCGTCAGACCGTAAGGGGTCACGGGGCAGTCCAGATACCCATGCTCGTATGCGGGGTAGAGCCACTCCACGTCCAAGTCCAGCAGAGCCACCGCCGACAGAAAGGTCTTGTGGGCGTTTCGGCCTGCCAAAATCAGCGGGCGGTCGATCCCCCGCTCCTTGGCGTGAAGCATAACCAAATACAGCATGGCGCGGATGCACTGGGACGAGCCCTCGGTGGAGTAGTAGGTGGGGCAGCCGAAGAGGAGGGAAGCGTTGCGCTCGCTCTCGCGGATGATGCCGTCAGCCTCGTAGAGACTGTCCGCCCCCGAAACCTCGGTGATGTCGAATTGTTCAAAGCCCAGAAGGGATGCCCCCTTGTGACCGGGCATATGGAGGCGTAGGGGAGACTTTTCCGTATAAGATAAAACGAAATCCCGAATGGGCGTCGTCATCTTCATGTTCTAAGACCCGTATCCCATCGGGATTCCTTTCTTTGTATGAGGAAACAATACCTGTTTTAAGGTTTTTTGGAATTCCTAAAACCTTTTTTGCAAAAAAGGTTTTAGGCCGCCGGAGGCCGTTCTCCTTACTCCCCCAGCTGTCTGGCAATGGCCACCATGATGGCGCATTCCATTCTCTTGCGGAAGAGCTCACAGCCGTACTTGTACACGCCCTTGACGGAGCCCGTGGCGTGGTAGGCGTTGGCGGCGCAACCACCCGAGCAGTAGAGGCGCGCCCAGCAGTCGCGGCACTCGGGACGGGCGTAGACGTTGCACTCCAAAAACTCGTTCTGGATCTCGGTGTTGTCCACGCCGTTCCATAGGTCGCCCAGCTTGAACTTCTCCACGCCCACGAACTGGTGGCAGGGGTAGAGGTCGCCCCAAGGGGTCACGGCCATGTACTCGGTGCCCGATCCGCAGCCCGAAATGCGCTTGTAGATGCAGGGGCCGCCCGTCAGGTCGATCATGTAGTGGTAGAAGGTGAAGGGCTTGCCTTCCTTGTCCTTATCCAGCATGAGCATGGCCAGCTTCTCGTACTGCTCCATGACGATGGCCTTGTCCTCCTCGGTCAGAGCGGAGGGATCGTCGGGAGCGGTCACCACAGGCTCCATGGAGAGCTCGTTGAAGCCCAGATCCAGCATGACCTGAATATCCTTCAAAAAATCGGGGTTGGCGTGGGTAAAGGTGCCGCGCATATAGTAGCCCTGTCCGCCGCGAGCCTCCACC
>JAZOOM010000263.1:0-2257 GCA_045655025.1 Eubacteriales bacterium
ACGGGGGAGGCATGGGGCAACCTCTTTGACCTGTCGGCGTCCTACACCATCGACGATGTCCTGTTCCTCCGCGCCGAGCATCTGGATCCTGCCCTGACTGACGGGACGCTCCCCGCCGTGCTGACCATCCACGAGCCCGAGGAATGGCGGCAGTTTTGCGGTGACGCCACCTTGGACTTAACGGCAGGCTCGGGGGAGACGACCGAGGAATTCTTTGTGAAATACTCCCTGCAGATCATCATCACCGAGGGCAGAAGCGGCTCCATCCGCTACCAATTGGAGGAGGTCTATACCACCAACGAAAAGGTTCACCGAGCATGGGAGCTGGTGGCCAAGGTGCCCCCCGCTCTGACCATGGATATCGTTCACTGGTGCATCGTGATCCCCGTGAGCAAGGCCGAGGCTCAGATGCCTATGATGGAGCTGTCCATGCGGGATGAGCCTATGTGGGACGTGGTGGCGCCCGATGACGTCATCACCGACATCGTGATCTCTGACCCCCATCAGCTGTGGTTCTGGCGCGACTCCTACGCGCAAAATGGCTGTCTATACGGCCGTCTGGAGTACAACGGCGATTGGAGCTACCCCTACACCCAGTCCGTCAACACCCTGAGCGAGTGGCAAAGCCTCTACCTGGGCTGCACCGCAGGTTCGATTTCGGACGGGGGCTTTACCGAGGGTCTGGCCGCTCTGGACGAGGCCTTCTTTGCCGAACAGTCCCTGCTGATCCTCTACGTAGCGGAGGGCAGCGGCTCCTACCGCCACCGCGTGGACGAGGTAGCGGTGGAAGGGGAGGCTCTGCGCGTCACCCTCACTACCCTGTATCACGAGATGGACACCTGTGACATGGCCGCTTGGGCGATCCTCATCCCCATCGACAAGGCATACGGCGGCCTGCCCGTGGAGCTGGTCACGCGGCAAAAGCCAGACCTTCCTCACGTGAAGACCGGAGCGGGCTACCTGTACGGCGACACGATCCACGCGAACGTCTCGAATAGCGAGGCCTTGGAAAAGCTTTCTCTCCCCAAAGGCCAGATCGTGGATTCCGTGCAGACCTATCAAGCCGCCGTTCTTCCCACGGACGATCCCCAAATGCCCGCAGAGCTGCGGAGGGCGATGAGTAGCTTTGACGAAGCCTTCTTCGAGGAAAAGGCCCTGCTCATCCTCTATCTGAAGAATGAACCGGATGATGTTCACTATGAGGTAGAATCCCTCACCATACAAGACGGGCCGCTGCTCCACGTCGGCGTCTCCGGCAGGTATCCCGAGGAAGGGAGCGGTCCAAGCCTCGGGGGCTCGGGCTATCGGGTGATCCTGATGCCTGTCGATAAGGAGCTTGCCAACCTGAACGTAGCCGTCTACATGCTCGAATAACCCCGATCAACCAAAGCCGTATCATTCCAAAGGGTGGTACGGCTTTTTTGTTCACGTATTTGGGCGGCGGAACTTGACACCCGCGGTCATCCGTGCTATAATAAAACCAATAACCGAAAGGAGACAATCCCATGGACTTTCTCAAGCTCTGCGCAGACCGCTACTCTCTGCGTTCCTTTGCCGATACCCCCATCCCCGACGAGGTGCTGAACCAAATTCTGGAGGCGGGACGGCTGGCTCCCACCGCTATGAACCTCCAGCCCCAGCGGGTCTTCGTCATCCGCTCCGAGGAGGCGCTGGCCAAAATGCGCACCGTCAAGAAGTGCTACGGCGCCAATACCGTTCTCATGATCTGCGGCGACACCGAAGCCGCCTGCAACAAGCCCATCGTGGATCACTCCATGGCGGAAATGGACTGCACCATCGCCACCACCCAGATGATGCTGGCCGCCCAGACCCTCGGCGTAGGCTCCTGCTGGATCTGCGCCTTTGACGTGCCTGCCATGCACAAGGTCTTTGACTTGCCCGAGAACCTGATCCCCTACATTTTGCTGGCACTGGGCTACCCCTCCGAGACCGCCGCCCCCAACCCCCGTCACTTTGAGCGGTATCCGCTGGAGCATACGGTAACATATCTGTAAATTGCTGTTTAGCGGTGCGAAGGAGCACGGCCTCCGGCGGCTTAGAACCTTTTTGAAAAAAGGTTCTAAGAACTCCAAAAACTTTCAAAAAAGGATTATTCAATAACACTTTTTAAAAGTTTTGGGGATTCTTAAGGGACTCGCGATATTTGCCGAAGGCAAATTCGCCCCGAGCGAAAGCGAGGAGGTTTTCAAAAGTCCCTTAAGCGGGTGCCGCCGAGCTTGCTCGGCATGCAGAGCCC
>JAZOOM010000264.1:0-2098 GCA_045655025.1 Eubacteriales bacterium
CGTCCCTGTCGCTGACCCCGAAGGGCGCAGAGGCGAGGTCAATGAGCAGAGTATCCCGCTTCAGACCCGTGAGCAGATCGCGGGGCAGAATTTGGGCGGGGACGGTGTTGAACAGAACGGCCGTGTCCTCGCGGAGGGATGAAAGCCCCACGAACGGCGCGTCGGGATCTATGCGCAGAGGACGGCACCCCGCGGCGGCGGCCTCGAAAAGCTGCTCCTCCCGTCGGGCGCAGACGGTAACGGCCGTCTCCCACGCGCAGAGCAAGCGAGCCAAAAACTTTCCGATCCGTCCGTAGCCCACGATGGCCACGGGTGTATCCCGCAGGGAGGAATCGGTCAGCTCCATGGCGGTCATGATAGCCGCCTCGGCGGTGAGGTAAGCGTTTCGCAGCTGCAACAGTTCGCTTTCGTAGTAGTCGGCGGTAAGGGCGTCGGCAGTAGCGTTTTGCCGCACGGCGTTGAGAAAATCCGCGGGGAGCTTTCCGCCGAACAGGGAAAGCTCGGGCATTCGCTCTACCAGCTCTCCGAGCTCCTTCAGCGTTACGGTACAGGTGGGGTCGCGGGGGCAGTGAACGGTGATCCCATCCCTCGTGGCGGGGAGGGGCAGGATCAGCGCGTCCGCTCCCTCCGCCGCGCTTTGCAGGGTGGTGCAAATGCGGATACGCTCCTCTCCTCTCCGATGTCCCTCGACGCGGGAAAGTCCGCCCGACAGACAATCCTCTCCGCAACCGAGGGCGCGGACAGTATGACCCTCCTCCATAAGGCGGTGGCAAAGATAAGTCATGCGCAGGTCTCCGCCGATGACGGCAAAGCGGAGCGGAGGGGAGGACGTGTGGTTGGATTCGGTCATGATTGGTCACTCCTTTCGGGGCAAGGTGACGGCGGCAGGGGAATTCCGTCGTGTTACAGGATATGCGGCGGAGAAAAAAGGGTGAATGGAAAAGCTTTTGGGGAATGGAGACGAAACGGGGCGGATAACGGGGAGGGAGTCATTGGATTATTCCGTGGGAAACCGCATATGTTAACAAAAAATTCATACAATTTTTCGCAAAGTATGATATAATAAGAGCGCTATATGTGCGAGGGAGGGACTGCCCTCCGCACAAATTTTTATCGTACATACTCGGAGGTAGCTATGGCAGAACTGAAAATGCTTGCGATCGACCTCGGCGCGTCCAGCGGCAGAGGCATCGTCGGTTCCTTTGACGGAGAAAAGCTCACCCTGCGTGAGAATCACCGCTTCTCCAACGATCCCATGTTCGTGAACGGCCGTTTCACCTGGGACATCCTGCGCATTTATTTTGAGATCAAGAATTCCATCACCAAGACCATCATCGACGGCGACAACGTCACCTCGATGGGTATTGATACTTGGGGCGTAGACTACGGTCTGATCGACAAGAACGGCCGCCTGATGGCCAACCCCACCCACTACCGCGACACCCGTACTGCAGGCATTACTGCTCTTATGGAGCCCACCGTCTCCGCCGAGGAGGTCTACAAGACCACCGGTATCCAGGCTATCGACTTCAATACCCTGAACCAGCTGGCCGCCGAGATGCGTGACGATCCCGACATGCTGAACCGCGCCGAGAAGCTGCTGTTCATCCCCGATCTGCTCAACTACTTCCTCACCGGTAAGATGGCCACCGAGTACACCATTGCCTCCACCGGTATGATCCTTGACGCCGCCAAGCGTGACTTCGCCTTCGGCCACACCGATAAGCTGGGCATCAAGCGCGAGCTGTTCCCCGCCATCGTTCAGCCCGGCTACAATCTGGGCGGTCTGCTCCCCTCCATCACCGACGAGGTGGGCAAGAACAACATCAACGTCTATACCGTGGCTTCCCACGATACTGCCTCCGCCGTCATGGCCGTCCCCTCTCAGGCTGACGATTTCATCTACATCAGCTCGGGCACTTGGTCCCTGATGGGTATGGAGCTGCCTCAGCCCCTCATCAACGATGCCACCCGCGCCGCCAACTTCACCAACGAGGGCGGTATCAACGGTACCATCCGCTTCCTGAAGAACATCATGGGTCTCTGGATCATTCAGGAGTCCCGCCGTCAGTGGAAGCGCGAGGGCAAGGACTACAGC
>JAZOOM010000265.1:0-4941 GCA_045655025.1 Eubacteriales bacterium
CTCTGGTTTCTGTGGCCTCCAAGTCGGCGGGGCTGAATCAGTTCGCCGCCGATCATCCCAACGCCAATCAAGAGCTGGCCACCGCCAAGTTCGCCCAGGGTGATGTCATTACGACGGTCATCAAGTGCGCCCGCGGCGAGACCATCACCCTCCATCTGGACACCTCCCTCCCCCGCCCCTACAGCCGCGGCTTTACCATCCAGGGCACCAAGGGTATGTATCAGGAGGACACCCGTTCCTTCTTCATTGACGCCGACATGGGCGGCAAGGATCATTGGGACTGGTCCCCCGAGTGGAACAATCAGGTCAAGTATTTCGAGAAGTACCGTCACCCCGTTTGGGTGGACTACCTCACCAACGGCATCCGCGGCGGTCACGGCGGCATGGACGGTCTTGTCTACAACGAGTTCATCGAGTGCGTGCGCCTCGGCAAGCCTTGCCCCATCGACGTGTATGACGGCGCGGCCTGGATGGCGGTCACAGCTCTCTCCGAGGAGTCCATCGCCAAGGGTGGTATGCCCGTAGCCTTCCCCGATTTTACCAACGGCAATTGGTGCGCGTACAGCGTAGAGGAATAAGAATAGAAAACGCCCCGACGGGGGAGATCCCGTCGGGGCGTTTTTGTAAGTTTGAGAAAGGCCTTCAAATTGGGGTTTATCGGGGAGGCTCCCATCACCGTAGGGGCGATTCATGAATCGCCCGCTGCCCCTAAAAGGCAAGGTGTACGAATGTTTTCCATTATACAGGCGATTCGTGAATCGCCCCTACAAACATTTGAAACTCCCCGCCAAACCCAAATTTGAAATCCTCGCCAACACCAAACCCGACGGAAGCTTTTCCGTCGGGTCGTTTAATGTATGATGAACTTAATCCCTCGCGTAAAAGGGCTTACCGAAGGCGCCCTTATACTCCTTGAAGGTGTAGGTGTCGCCCTCGTCATACAAGAAATACTCCACCAGGCCCACCTCCAACTCAATGTGTTCTCCGTCCACCAAAAACTCAAAACAGTAGGTGTCGGGGGATCTCCCGTTGTCCTGCTCGTTCTTGTCCACGATAACCATCTGCCGCTCGGCGGGCGGGGTGAAGTCCAGCAGGAGGTTCAGATGGCAGATCATGATCAAGACAAGGAAGAACGCCAAAAAGGAGGTCGCAAAGATACTGCCGAGCCGTAGCCAGAAGCCTGTGTTCTTCCATCCCCATTTGAGCGTCACAAGCACACCGACGGCCAGACCGAGAATCAGCGCAAGCTTCCAGAAGGGATAAAAGGGCTCATTGAAAAAGGTGTAGGCGTTGCTCATGCCGGCGAATCGGAAGAGAGAGCCCAGCCCTGCGCCAAGCCAGAGGGGGAACAGCGGATCCCGTCTTCCTGCCTTGATGGCGCGGGCACTGATCACAATTCCCACGATGGACACGGCTATGCCGAGAAGAGACAGCAGAACCGCCAAGCGAAGCGGCAGGAGTACACCGACCACCCACACCGCCAGCGTCGTGACCGCCCCTATGATCCAACCGCGGAGATCCATCGCGCGGTAGAGCGTACGGAATAGGAGCCTTTCTTGTTCGGACATTTTTGCCATGATCTTTCCCTTCCTTGAATCAAATCATACTTGCGGGTATCCTACTCCTCCGCCACGTAGAAGGGCTTCCCAAACGCGCCCTTGTACTCCTTGAAGGTGTAGGTGTCCCCCACCTCATATTTTTTGTATTCCCGCTTCCCTACGTTCAGATCAAAGGACTCTCCGTCCACGGTCAACTCAAACTCGTAGGAGTCGGCGGATTTGGCGTTACGGTGTACGTGCTTGTCCTCGATCACCGCCTGCCTTTCGGCGGGAGGCTCAAAGTCCAGCAGATAGTTCAGATGGCAGAGCGTCATACAGCTCAAAAAGAACACCAAGACCGTACAAAGAACCAAGCTTCCGATCCTGCCGCCCCAGCCGGTTCCCTTCCAAACCCACTTCACCGTCACGAAAACACCCACAAGAAGGCCAAGTGCAAGTGAGATCTCCCAGAAGGGAGCAAAGGGCTCCTTGTAGAAGGAATAGGCACTCACGGTATACGCGAAGCCCATAAAAGACACCAGACCGCCGCCAAAGCCGAAGGACAGCCCCCATGAAGCGATCCGTGGATTCTCCTTTCCTTTAATGGCCACAATGATCGCGCCAACAGAGAGAGCGCACAAAGCCCCGCTCAACAGCACGATCACGCGATGGGGCAAAAAACTCCCCGCCACGCAGACCACCGCCATGACCGCCGCGGTGATTCCCCATACGGATGGCTCGGTCTTGCGGCCTTTGCGCCGTCTTGTTTTGTTATTTGCCATGATATTCACCCGCCTTGACACAAATTATTTTCAAGTCTTT
Source organism: Eubacteriales bacterium (assembly GCA_045655025.1). Lineage (GTDB taxonomy): Bacteria > Bacillota > Clostridia > Oscillospirales > CAG-272 > CAMEON01. The sequence goes on from JAZOOM010000265.1 coordinate 2,361, forward strand.
ACTCCTCCGCCACGTAAAAGGGCTTCCCAAACGCGCCCCCATACTCCTTGAAGGTATAGGTATCCCCCACCTCATATTTTTTGTATTCCCGCTTCCCTACCTCCAGATCGAAGGACTCGCCGTCCACCGTCAGCTCAAACTCGTAGGAGTCGGGGGATTTTCTGTGGTGGGTGATCTCCTTTTCCGGTCCGTTCCCGGAAGGAGCAAATCCCGTATGGATGCATTATAGCACATGCGGAGAAATTAGTCAAGGAAAATCTGCATTTCGCAAAAACAACCTCCTGTTCCGAATCACTCCGAAACAGGAGGTTGTCTTGTTTGCCTCAAAACCCGCTATGCGGGTCTTTCAGAAAAAGAGGATCACTCGTACACGATCTCGAATGCCTTGAACTGGATGGTGGAGGTGCCGCTGTTCTTGATGTACAGCTGCTCGGCGGAGGCGTGCTCGATGGTGATGGTGTTCTTGGCCTCGTTCTTGGTAAAGGTGAAGCCGGTCAGCAGCTTCTCAAAGTTGTCCATATGAGAAGTGGCGGTGAAGGTGATGGTCACGGACTGCATGGTCTTGCCGTTCAGAGATGCGATGATCAGCTCGTTCTGCTTGTAGAAGCGCATATGATCCTTGGAGGTGGTGTAGAGCTGAGAACCGGTTCCCTTGCCCACGGTGACCGAGAACTCTGCGCCGTTCCAGGTGGAGGTGGTCTTGGCGTCATTCACAACGGCACTGCCGTCATCGGTACGGGTCACGACGGTCTCGATCTTGAGGTTCATGTTCCAGTCGCAACGGTCGCACAGGCCGCTGGCGTCCTCGTCGGCATGACCCAGAGCGAGAGTGCCGATCTTGCCGCAGAAGCAGGTGCCGTTATCCAGACAGGTAGCCTCGGCGAAGGTGTGGTCATGGGACACGATAATGGTCACAATACCGCTCTCGACCTTGGCCTGCTGAGTAGAAGCGGAGCTCGTGTTGCGGGTGGGCTTACCGTACACGCGGACGGTATCACCCAGAACCACCTTCTGCTCCCAGTTTGCGAAGCTCAGACCGTCAGCGTCCTTGGGAAGACGGATCAGGATGGAGTCGCCGGCCTCGTCGGTGATGACGAAAATACCGTTCTTGGTATCGGTCACCTCGGTGACCACACCCTCCATGTAGTAGTTGCCGGAGAGGGACATGATGATCATCTTGTTGGCGGTGAACAGGGAGACCTTGGACTCAGCGGCGGGGAGGATGCGCTTGGTGCAGCCATCAAAGTCGCAGGTGATATCCAGATCGGTGTCCACGTGGGGAACCATTTCCACCTCGCTGTCGGTGTAGGTGTCACCGCAGGCGCAGGTGTGGGTGGTGTAGCCATTGGCAGAGCAGGTGGGAGCGGTCACAACGGCGTTGTAGCTGTGAACGTGAGCCTCGTAATCGGGGTCAGCGGCGCCGCAGGAGCAGGAGCCGTCTACGAAGGTATGGCCCAGAGCGTCAACCTTGCTGTCCACGTAGGAGTCGCCGCAAGCGCAGGTGTGGGTGGTGTATCCATCCTCGGTGCAGGTGGGAGAAGTCACAACAGCCTCGTAGCTGTGCTCATGGGGCAGCTCCACGCCGCAAGCGCACTTGCCGTCCACAAAGTCGTGGTTGTGAGCGAAGTAGAACTCGCCGTAGAAGCCCTTGTAGGAGACAGCGCAGGGACCCATGGTGGTGTAGTTCTTGTCGTTACGGGTACCGAACCAGTAGTCGGAGCCGTTGACCACGGCGATGAGGGTCTTGGAGGCCTCGTCGATGCGGTACACGGTGGTGGGAGCGGATGCGTACTGGCCGTTGACGTGAGTGCCGCTGACGACCATGTTGATGTACTTCTTGACACCCTTCTCCATGCAGAAGAAGTGGAAGCCGCCCTCGGTCTCCTCAATGAAGACGTAGAGAGCCGCGGAGGCATCGGTGGTGGTGTCCATGTAGTAGCCGTTCATACCACCCTTGAGGTAGTAGACCTTGTTCAGGTTGCCCTGGAGCATACCGAAGATGTAGCCCTTGCCGACCTGAGGAATGACGGAGGTCACGTCGCCGCAAGCGGAGCAGACACCTTCCTCGTTGTGGCTGTGGCCGTTGGCAGGGATCACCTCGCCGCCGACCTTGTGGTCGCAGCGGGAGCAATGCTCACCGGCGGTCAGACCTGCCTCGGTGCAGGTAGCGTCCTTGGCGGCATCGGTCACCATATCGTGACCGAGAGCCTCGACCTCGTCGGCGACGTAGGTGTCGCCGCAGGAGCAGGTGTAGGTGGTAAAGCCTGCCTCGGTGCAGGTGGGAGCGGTCACAGCGGTCTCGTAGCTGTGCTGGTGGCTGTAGTCGATCTCACCGCCGATGAACTCAACGGAGGAGAACAGAGCGAAGGTACCGGGCAGGGTGTCGATAGCCAGCCAGACGGGACCGTTGTAGTTGATACCGGTCAGGTCGATCTCGAAGGCCTGAACAGCCCAGCCGCCCAGCTCGTAGGTCGCACCGGTGATGATGGTCCCCTCAGCGGGGGACATGACCATGCTCATCTCGGCGTTCAGCAGCATGATGCGGTTGTTGGCGTTGGCGTTGTAGCGGTCGATGGTGGTC
>JAZOOM010000266.1:0-1758 GCA_045655025.1 Eubacteriales bacterium
AATCCAGACGGGGCTCGAAAGCGGCGTTGGTGTTGGCGATGTTGATGTCCTCCAGAGCCATGCCCACGGCGATCTTGGCAGTGACCTTGGCGATGGGATAGCCGGAAGCCTTGGAAGCCAGAGCGGAGGAACGGGACACGCGGGGGTTGACCTCAATGAGGTAGTATTCGCTGGTATGGGGATTGAGTGCGAACTGAACGTTACAGCCACCCTCGATCTTGAGCTCGCGGATGAGCTTGATGGCGGAGTCGTTGAGCATCTGACGGTCGTGGTCAGAGAGGGTCATGATGGGAGCCACCACGATGGAGTCGCCGGTGTGCACGCCCACGGGGTCGATGTTCTCCATGCCGCAGATGGTGATGGCGTGGTCGGAGGAGTCGCGCATGACCTCAAACTCAATCTCCTTGTAGCCCTTGACGGACTTCTCGATGAGCACCTGATGGACAGGGGAGAGCTTGAAGGCATTGATACCGATCTCCAGAAGCTCCTTCTCATTGTTGGCAAGGCCGCCGCCGGTACCGCCGAGGGTGAAGGCGGGACGAAGCACCACGGGGTAGCCGATGCGCACGGCGGCCTCCTTGGCCTCCTCCAGATTGAAGGTGATCTCGGAGGGGATGACGGGCTCACCGATGGACTGGCACAGCTCCTTGAAAAGCTCTCTGTCCTCGGCGCGCTCGATGGACTCGCTGGAGGTACCCAGCAGCTCGGTGTGGCACTCCTTGAGGATGCCCTTCTTCTCCAGCTGCATAGCCAGATTCAGACCCGTCTGACCGCCGATACCGGGAACGATGGCGTCGGGACGCTCGTAGCGCAGGATCTTGGCCACGTACTCCAGAGTCAGAGGCTCCATGTACACCTTGTCAGCGATGGTGGTGTCGGTCATGATGGTAGCGGGGTTGGAGTTCACCAGCACCACCTCATAGCCCTCCTCCTTGAGGGCGAGGCAGGCCTGGGTGCCCGCGTAGTCGAACTCGGCGGCCTGTCCGATGACGATGGGGCCGGAGCCGATGATCAGAATCTTCTTAAGGTCTGTTCTCTTTGCCATTGTTTTGATCCTCCTGCGATCTATATAAAATGAATTTGAAACGAATCAAGTATTCGTGTAGGATCCTTCCTGTCAGAGGAGATCCTGCGGGCGCACACGCAGGTACGCCCCTACCCACAGAAAAATTTAGGGAAATACCGTCCACCGAAGCCTGGGTAGGGGCGCACCTGTGTGTCCTCCCGCGAACGTCGGGTGACGATCATGTATCCGTTTTTTTGACGTGGGTCACGCCTTATAAACAACCTGCCCGTCCACCACGGTCAAAAGGCACTTACCCCGCAGGGTATGCCCCGCGAAGGGGGTCGCCCGACCCATGGTCTTGAAGGTCTCGGGATCTACGGTGTAGGCCTTGCCCAGATCCCACACCGAGAAGTCCTGCCCCCGGGGGATGCCGAACCGCTTGCGGGGATTGACACACATGGTCTCCACCAGCTTGTCCATGGTCATGACTCCCGCCCGCACCATGTAGGTGTACAGCACGGGGAAGGCGGTCTCCAGACCCACGATGCCGAAGACGCTCTTCTCGAGGCCCCGGCTCATTTCTTCTGCGGAGTGGGGCGCATGGTCGGTGGCCAGCATATCGATGGTGCCGTCCAGGATGCCCTCCAGCAAAGCGACCCGGTCTTCCTCGCTGCGGATGGGGGGATTCATCTTGAATCGGCCGTGCTCCTGCAGATCCATATCGTTCATCACCAGATAGTGGGGGCCGGTTT
>JAZOOM010000267.1:0-1566 GCA_045655025.1 Eubacteriales bacterium
TTGGAGATCTCTTTACGGAGTTCAAGCGTGCCTGCGTTGGAGGTATAGTAGGTCTTACCCGTCTCCAGAGACTCAATGCCCGCCTCGCGGATCTTCCACGGGGTCACGAAGTCGGGCTGTCCCACGGTCAGGGCGGTGACGTCGGTCATGCTGTCCAGAATATCGAAGAATTTGCGGATACCCGAGGACGGCATATCTACAATGGAGCGGGGTAAGATGCGGTCGTAATCGATATGTGCCATCAGATGAGGTTTCCTCTCTCGTCCACCTCGGGCGCGCCGTAGATCACGCCCTTGTCCTTGTATTTGCGGAGCACGAAGTGGGTGGCGGTGGAGATCACCGACTCGATGGGAGCCAGCTTTTGCGCCACGAAGTAGGCCACCTCCTTCATGGTGCGGCCCTCGATAATGAGGCAGAGATCGTAGCTGCCCGACATGAGGTAGACGCTCTGCACCTCGGGGTAGTTGTAGATCTTCTCGGCGATGCGGTCAAATCCGCGGTCGCGCTGGGGGGTCATCTTGACCTCGATCATGGCGGTGACGTACTCGCGGTCGGTCTTGTCCCAGTCGATGATGGTCTTGTAGCCGAGGATCACGCCGTCGGCCTCGTACTTTTCAATGAGCTTCTTGATGTCGCCCTCTTCCTTGTTCAGCATCACGGCCAGCTGGGCGGGGGTCAGGGTGGCATCGTCCTCTAAAATCTTCAGCAAAGTATCCATAACGGTTTCCTTTCTTGTCTGTGTGGGCTCAGATATGGGTGGAGTTGTCGCTACCGCCGTCACCGTCGTCGTTGGGGGTGTCGGTCGAGCCGGTCTTGGGGGTATCCTGCGCGGTGGGGTCGTAGCCTTCGGGGGCGCGGGGAATGATGATGAGGGCAACGATGTAGGCCAGTAGTCCGCCGCCTGCCAGCACGCAGAGACCCACGAAGCCAAGGCGTACGAGGGTGGGGTCAATGCCGAAATACTCACCGATGCCGCCGCATACGCCGTCGATGATCTTGTTCTTGTTGGATTTGTAGAGAGGTTTCTTGAGGTCCATGGTATGTCTCCTTATCGGTGGATCTTTTCCAGTATATTCTTGTAGGTCAGCCCGTATCGCTCGGCGATATCCCTGGCGTAGGATTTTCCGTCGGGCTTGGCGCGGACAATGCGGAAGGAACGCTTGCCCTCCTCGATGCCCGCTACCAGGGTGTCGATGCGCACGCCGCCGTTTCTCGCGGATTCCTCATTGATGCGGTCGATCTCGGAGGCCAGCTCGTGGAGGTGGGTGGCGAACAGGCAGCGGCAGCCCGCCTGGGAAAGTCCCGCCAGCACCTCGGCGGCGATGTAGGAGGCCTCGAAGGAGCCCGTGGAGGACAGGGACTCGTCCAGCAGCACCAGGGAGTGAGCGGTGACGGCGTCGAAGATCTCCCCGAGGCGGGCGCACTCCTCGCCCAGACGACCCTTGTCGATGGTGTCGTCGGCACCAGTGGGGAAGTGGGTGAAGATGCCGTCGGCGGGGCTGAGCTCGCAGACCCTCGCGGGGAGGTACATACCCAGCTGGAGCATGGCCTGGCAGAGACCGATGG
>JAZOOM010000268.1:0-2628 GCA_045655025.1 Eubacteriales bacterium
TTCTTTTGTCGGCGGGATGCGTGGTGGGCTTTCTCACCTTCCTGCGCCCCACCGTGTCCGAGTCCGAGGGGCGTCCGCTCACCAAGTTTCCCACGTTCTCATGGAAGTCCTTCCTGACGGGTGATTACACCTCGCAGGTCAGCCTGTGGTATTCGGACAGCTATCCCGGGCGGGATGCCATGCTGGATATGAATGGGGATCTCAAGAGTCTGTATGGCGTTCATGACGTCGCTTTTGAGGGCGGCGTGGATGCGGATACCATTGACCCTAATGAAGATTTTACCATGCCCGAGTTTACGACACGCCCTCCCGAGAACGGAAGCAAGCCCGGGGACGAGCTGGGCACCGGCTTTGAGGAGGAGACCGCGCCTCCCGAGGGCCAGGTCATCGACGGCTTCTACGCCGAGGGCAAGACGGGCTACGAGCTGTACTACTTCAAAAAGGATCTCACCGACCGTTATATCAACGTGGTGACCCAGGTGGCTTTGGATTTGGATGGTCTTGCCACGGTATACGATATGGTGGTGCCAGCCTCCTGCTGCTACGGTCTGACCCCCGAAAAGACTGCTGCGCTGGGCGCGTCTAACGGCTTTGAGGGCATTGATTATATGTATAGCCGTTTGGCGGCGTACAGTAAGCAGCTGCAGGAGCAGGGGAGATTGACCAACCCCATAGTGACGTTGGACGTGGGAGCGACCTTGGGTGATCGCTACGCTGACGAGTACCTCTTCTACCGCACCGATCACCACTGGACGGGGCTGGGTGCGTACTACGCCAGCCGCTATTTCCTGGATACAGTGGGGCGGCCGTACCCTGCTCTGGATCACTATACCGAGGTGGAGGTGGGCAATTTCCTGGGCTCTCTGTACCGCCATACCCAAAGCGAGATGCTGAAAAAGAACCCCGACACGGTGTACGCCTACAAGACCCCCTCGGTGCAGAACATTACCATTTACAAGGACGGGGAGTATCGTCAGGCACCGCTGATCGACGAGAACGTGACCTCCTCCAATAAGTACCTCTGCTTCTCGGGCGGTGACGTGGCGTACTACGAGATGCACAACGAAAACATCACCGACGGCTCAAAGATTCTGATCATTAAGGAGTCCTACGCCAACGCCTTCATGCCCATGCTGGTGGACTCCTATGAGTACGTGTACGGCGTGGATTACCGCTTCTGGCGCGATGATCTGACTACCTTTGTGCGGGAGAATGAGATTGATACCGTGCTGTTTTTGAACTATCTGGTGTGTACCGTGGACGACTATAGTGTGCGGAGCATTGAAAAGCTGGTGAACTAAGGAGAATAGCAGAATGAAGCGGATTTGTTTGCTTTGGCTGACCCTCTTGCTCGCGTTGCTCCTGACAGCTTGCAACGGGGCGAACGATGCGCCGAACGATACCGAAAAAAACACCCAGGCAGTGACCGAGACCGAGACGAATGCCGAAACCGACGCAACGACCTCAACCGACCGGGAAACCACTGCGGCAGAAACGACAGCAGCCCCGGCCGACACCACTCCCGATATGTCGGGGCACACGACAGCGAAAATATCCGAGGAAACCGAACCTTCTACGGAAACCGAAACCCGCCCGTGGAATCCCATCGTGGTGGATGAATTTGCCGCCATCGGCGACGTGGGCTTTGAGCTGGTGAACCATGATGCATCGGTGATCGACCGCTACGCCGCCGCCATCGGTGCGTTGGCTATGGATCTTGACGGTCTTGCCACGGTGTATGAGCTGACCGCGCCCGCCGCCTGCTGCTTTGGCATAACCGCCGAGGAGAATATCCTTCTGGGCGTGACCGATCCCGTGGCCGCCATGACATACACCCATCAGGCGATGCAGGCGGAAAATGACCGTCTGGTGGCCGACGAGCTTTTGCAAAATCCCATGGTCATTCTGGATGTGTGCGATTTGCTGGGCGAGAAGTACGCCGCAGGCGAGTACGTGTATTTCCGCACCGACCATCATTGGACGGGTTTGGGCGCGTACTACGCCAGCCGTTATTTCATGGATCTGGTGGGCAAGGAATACCTGCCCCTGTCCGCCTACCGTGAGGTCGCCCTGCCCGGATTTCTGGGCTCGCTTCACCGCCATACCCAGAGCGAGGAGCTGGCGGCGAACCCCGATACCGTGTACGCCTACGCCTCTCCCACCGTGGAGTATATGACGGTGGGCAATAAGGACGGGGAGTATAAGGAGATCAAGATCATCCGCGAGTCGGTGAATTCCTCCAATAAGTATCTGGCTTTCTGTGGCGGCGACTACCCGTACAGCGAGATTCACAACGAGACCGTTACCGACGGCTCGGCCGTGCTGGTCATCAAGGATTCCTACGGCAATTCATTCATGCCCATGCTGGCGGATTCCTACGAGTATGTGTACGGCATCGACTACCGTTCCTGGAAGGGAGACTTGTCTGCTTTTGTAGAGGAGCACGGCATTGACACCGTGGTCATCATCAATTATCAGGTGTGCATATCCCTGCCTTCCTACGTCCGCGCGTGGGAGTCGCTCGTGGCACGGCAGACCGAGTGAGTGCCGCCAATATGTAAAAAAGAGCAGTAGGCGGAAGCCTACTGCTCTTTTTGGTCGAAGTGGCGGGACTCGAACTCGCGGCCT
>JAZOOM010000269.1:0-11902 GCA_045655025.1 Eubacteriales bacterium
AGACCGCCCAGCAGGATGAGGATCTTGAAGGGCAGTGCGTTCCAGACGATGTAAATGGTCAGAACCGCCATATTCGCCCAGTAGCCCGAGCCCGCGTTGATCCAGTTGATGGGATCCACGCCAAAGATGCCCAGGATGTTGTTGATGATACCAAAGGAAGGATTGTTCGTACCAAATCCGACGATATTGAACATAGCCTCGAAGACCATGCCGATGGCGATGGAGTTGGTCACGTAGGGGAGGAAGAAGATAGTCTGAAGCAGTCTCTGCAGAGGCTTGATGGAGTTCAGGCACACGGCAATGAGCAGAGCCAACATGGTGGAAATCGGCACGGTCAGCACCGTGAGGAGCATCGTGTTCTTCAGACAGTCCTTAAAGCCCTGATAGTCAATGACCTTGATGAAGTTCTTGATACCGAACTTGAATTCCAGGTCGCCGCCCAGATCCTTCATGATGCTGTAGTCATCCCAGAAGGCCATGCGCAGGGTGTTGAAGATGGGCCATACCGTAAAGACCAGCAACAGAGCGATGGCGGGAGCGAGGTACAGCCACGCTTTCCATTTATGCTTGCTTTCTACCATATCACTTCACCTCGAAACGAACGCGCTCCTCGGTCTCCTTGTTGAACAGGAACACCTTATGGGGCTTGAGGGAGTAGGACACGGTGATACCGCTCGCATTCTTGGCGGCATCGGCATCCACGATGGAGCGAACAACGGGATTGAGGGAGGCGGAGTGGGTAGTGACCAGAGACACGTCGCGGCCCATGACGTCCACACCGCTGAGGTTACAGGTCAGAGGACCGTTGGGATCCACGACAAAGCCCTCGGGACGGATGCCCACGTAGACGGGCTGATCCTGGACACCGGGAACGTCCATCACGGCAGATGCACCGATGTAGAGCTTGCCGTTACGCACGTAACCGTCAAACACGTTGATGGGAGGCGTACCCAGGAACTTGGCTACGAACAGGTTGGCGGGATCGTCGTACACGTCCTGAGGTGCGCCGATCTGCTGGACCACACCCAGCTTCATGACCACGATCATGTCGGAGATGGACATAGCCTCCTCCTGGTCGTGGGTAACGAAAATGGTGGTGATGCCGGTTTCCTTCTGGATGCGGCGGATCTCCTCACGGGTCTGGAGACGCAGACGGGCATCCAGGTTGGACAGAGGCTCGTCCAAAAGCAGTACCTTGGGCATCTTGACCAGAGCACGGGCGATGGCCACACGCTGCTGCTGACCGCCCGACATCTCGGAGGGCTTACGATCCATGAGGTTGTCGATCTGCACCAGACGGGCGGCCTCGTAGGCACGCTCGATCATCTGCTGCTTGGTGAGCTTGTCAGCGCCCTTGAGGTTCTGCAGGGGGAACATGATGTTCTGCTTCACCGTCAGATGGGGGTACAGAGCGTAGTTCTGGAACACCAGACCAACGCCGCGGTTCTCGGCGGACAGCTCGGTGACGTCGTCATCACCGAAGAAGATCTGACCGCCCGAGGGCTTTTGGAGTCCGCTGATCATGTACAGAGTGGTGGACTTACCGCAGCCGGAGGGGCCCAGCAGTCCGATCAGCTTACCGTCGGGAATCTCAAAGGTGAAGTCATTGACCGCCACCACCTCCTCGTTGGATTTCTTGTTGCGGGAGGGGAAGACCTTGGTGAGATTTTTCAATACAACTTTCATGCTCGAATCATCCTTCCTGAATGTTGTTTTTATTTTCAAAAAAATGAAACTTGGTAATTACCGATCCTGCTTGGCCGCAGACTCGGCATGAATACGCTTCTTGTATTCCAATAGCGCCTCGGGGGACTCAAAGATCATCTGAGAGGCCAGATCCACCGTTACGGTGCCGGCCAGCTTATCGTGGATGGGCGTATGGTCACGGGTACCGAAGAACAGGATGGCCTGCACTAGGAACAGTGCTCCGATCAAGACTGTCCCGAACAGCCCCAGCCGTCCGAATACGATCATGATGATCACGTACACGGGAATCATGGTACCGATGGTGAATTTTCCCAACACGGTTCTGGCGAAGAGCAGAACGGGGGGAAGACGAACGCTGTCGATCCGCATGACACCGATACCGAAGAGCTTTTTGCCAAAGGTCTGGCCGTTCTTCAAGAGAAGGGGAATCAGGAACTCCCACAGCAGATACCCCAGCAGGATGGCGAAGGTGACGATGACCATGGCCATGCTGAGCATCATATTGTAGGTGTAGATCACGTCGGGGTCTTGGGAGTAGGCGGCATCAGCGGCCTTGTAGGCCTCCAGCTCCTCCTCCGACAGAGCCTTCAGCTCCTCGGCGGTGATGTCAAAGTTCACGCCGTACTCTTCGGTGTACTTGGATTCCAGCTCGTCCATCCGCTGAATATGTGCATCATAATTCAGCAACGCAGACAAGAGCAACGCCATGCCGACAATGACCGTGATGAGTATGATGCCATCAAACAGAGCGGCCGACAGACGCTTCCACATACCGGCTCTTTGAATGTCTAACACAGGCGTATTCCTCCTTAATTTTTCAAATTGGGCAGAATCCCAGACATAGATTATTATACCACAAACTACACCAAAAAGGCAACTGTTTTTCACGATTTTTTCACAGGATTTGCGATTTTCGGCAGTTTGTCCGTTTCTATGGCAAAGCAGTTGGAAACTTTGCGCATTTTGGTCGATTTTACTCCCTCAAAAACTTTTTTTCGGGGAATTTTGCCCTCTCGTCTGCCGTCTCCGAGCTAAAAAAATACCCGTGAGAAGCTTCCTCACGGGTATTTGATCGGTATGAATCCACAAACTCACGCTTTCTCGATCAAGCGCGCACGCATCAGCTCTACGGTAACCGTACCGCCGTTCACGTATTTCTTGACAGGGCCGCAAAGCACCACCGTATCCCCCACGCGGGGCGGATCGGAAAGTCCGTCGTAGCGGGTCGCTCCCGTCTTGTCGTAAACACCGTAGACGTAGAGGGTGTTTCCCTGCTCATCCCGAATGGTCAGATTGCCGTAGGACGTATTGTCAATGGAAACTACCTCGCCCCGCACATAGTAGCTTTCCTCGGTCTGGGCGTTGTCCGCAAGGCTGTTGCCCAGCTTTTGGATGTCGGGGATGGAGGTGTAGACCGCCTCGCCGGGGGCACTCCCCAGCCCTCCTCCGCGGATGTAGTCCGCCAGCAGATCCCGGGCATACACACCCTCGGTGTAGCGGGCGATCTCGGTAAGACGGTTGGGAGCGTAGGTGGAGGTGTAGGTGTCCACTACAATATAATAGGTTGCATTGTTGTCGATCTTCCCTTTCAGGGACGAGCCGTAGGCGGTGTAACCGATAAAGTAATTGTCGTTGGAGGTGTTGATGAACTTCTTCTTGAGATCAGAGCCCTTCACCGAGCAGAGAACGAGGGTGTTGTCAAAGGGCATGAGCATCTGGAGCTGGGAGTAGGTCACTTCCCCCGCCGTCAGATTGTAGGGACTGCGCACCGACAAGAATCCGCCGCCCAGCACCACGTTGTAGTCCGAAAACGCCTCCTCGGCCACCTTGGCGTACAGGTCAGCCACCAGCTGGCGGAGGTAGTCTCCCGAACGGTAGGTATCGTTATAGCCCAGTACCGCGTCGCCCGCCGAGATCAGATCCTTGTATTTCTCCTTGAGGGTCTCCACAATGGGGTCGTCGGGCAGGTCGGCATATACAGAGGAAGAGATCAGCTCAGCCGTGGTAACCTTGCTCTGTCCGTTGGCGAAATTGATGGTGGCCTCAGCGTGGGAAATACCCTTGTTGTCGCCGCCGCCCTGGAGATGGTACACTCCGTCGCCGTCGGTCAGAACGTACCGCTGGTGGGAATGTCCCTCAAAGACGATATCCACGTAGCCCTCGGAAAGGATGGGGTCATAGTAGGCAGACAGGGCAGAATCGCTGATACTGCCCGAGGAGGAGGAGCCGTAGCCGTCGTGAACGGAGTAGATGATGAAATCCGCGCCCGCCTCACGGAGAGCCTGCGCCTCGGCCTTGACCAGCTCGGTCAGCTCCCGTCCCGTCTTGAAGTAGAAGCCGCCCGACATCTCTCCCGAAATGGAGGAGTAGCAATCGCCCATGGCACCAATGATGCCGATCCGTGCACCGCCCCGTTGCACCAGCACAGAGGACTTGCAGTAGGCGGCTCGCTCGTTGGTCTCTCGGTCGTAGATGTTGATGGCCAGGAAGGGGAATCCCGCCAACGTGGCGTTGTATTCCACGTAGGTCTCCCCCCAGTCGTACTCGTGGTTGCCCAGAGTCATGGACACGAAATCCAGCTCGTTCATCCACTCGGTGATGATGAAGCCCTTGGTCAGATTGGACTCCGAGCTTCCCTGCCACATGTCTCCCGAGGACAGGAGAATGACGTGATCCTCGGTCTCATAGGCATTCTTGAGGTAGGTGGTCAGCTCGTCCACGCCGATCTGGGCATCGGAATCCAAAAACTTGCCGTGGAGATCGTTGATGGCGAAGAGATCCAGCACGATGACCACCGAGTCACCGCATTCGTCGCATGCGCCGTCGTTGTCCACGTCTGTATGCTCGTCCTCGGTGGGCAGTTCGGGATCGGTGGGATCCAGGATGCCCTCAGAGGTCTCGTCGGGAGCGGTGGGCTCCTCCACGTCGGGAGTGGTAGCCTCGGGCGTGCTCTCCTCGGGGTCAGTTCCGTCCTCGGGACGGTCGGTAGAAGGCTCGGTCGTCTCGGCTTTGTCACCCGAGGAGGTCGTCTCCTCCGTCGGTGCCGAGACCGTAGTCTCGGGGGTAGGCGTTGTGGTATTTCCGCCGCCGCCCATCTCACAGGACGTAAAGAGCAGCGCGATCAGCAGAAGCAAGGCAAACAGTTTTTTCATGAAACACCTCAATATAGGTAATAATCCTTTTTATTATATCACGAAGGATTGGATTATGCAAGAGGGATCGGAAAAGTAACGGCTATTTTTATGTTTTTTTTTGCTGCTCAAGCATTTTGATTTTATTTGATTAGTTTTATAATTTAATTATATTAAGAATACCGGCCCCCACTTGAAAAAGGAGTGGCCGTATGTTATAATAAGCGATGAATAACGACAAAACTCGTTCGCGGATGACCGTATGCCGAGTTTGATTTTTGTCAAATAACATTCACCGAAGCAATCCTTGCCAGTGAGAATGGAGTTAGGTATGAAAGAATTTCTCGGTATCGGCGGCTATACACGCGAGCCGGAGGGGTATCTGTCACCCGAGCATTTGATCTTCACCATCGGACTCGTTCTGTTCACCCTTGCCCTTGCCATTCTTTTGGGCATTCGGAATAAGAGCGCGGATCAGCGAAAGAAGAATATCCCCGTCATTTGCGCGGCCATTCTGATGGACGCCGCGGAGATCTTCAAGATCATCGTCATGATCTACCGAAGCGACGAGCCTGCCACGGCATGGCATAACCTCCTCCCCCTGTTCCTGTGCAGTATCCAGCTCATCACCATCCCCCTCGCCGCCTTTGGCAAGGGAAGACTCCGCGAGGCCGCGTTGGATTTCGTGTTGATCTTTGGTATGTTGGGTGGTGTCCTCGGAACGGTGGGCGCGGGACAGAACTACAACGCCTATCCTGTCCTGTCCTTGGATAACGTAGCCTCGGGCTTGACGCATTGCATCTCGGCCTTTGCCTCCCTCTACATCGGACTGTCCGGTTTGGCCAGCATGAAGAAACGGAACACCTGGATCACCTTCGCCATTCTCGGCTTTTTCTGCGCCGCGGCCTTTACCTCCAATATGGCCTTGGACACCAACTACATGTTCCTGCGCGCGGGCGACGGAACTCCCTACGACATCCTCTACAATCTCGTGGGCGGTAACCCCATCCTCTATCCTCTGGGGGTCATCGCGCTGTTCATCCTCTACATAGCCGTTTTCTACAGCGTTTTTTTCCTCTTCTCTCGAAAAAAGGCGAGCAAACAGGTCGCCCAAGCCGCCGAAGTCCCTGTAGAAGTATAAAAAAGCAAGAAAACCCCCGATTTTTCAAAAAGAATTTTAAAAAGGGGTTGACAAATCTATCCGGATGTGCTATAATAGTCAAGTCGTGAGACATGCGGTGTTAGCTCAGCTGGATAGAGTGACTGGCTACGAACCAGTAGGTCAGGGGTTCGAGTCCCTTACACCGCGCCAACGAAAAGCTGAGGCAATCGCCTCGGCTTTTTGTTTTTAAGCATTCCCACCACGCAACGTCAGAAAAACCGCACTCCCTTGCGGGCAGGAGAACTGTACTCATGAAAAAACTGCTTCCTTTGCTGACGATCTGTCTGCTCCTCGCCTCCTGCCACAGCGGAAACGAGTTTGACGGCGGCCGCCCCATCTCCAAGGAGGAGCTGGCTTCCCTGTCGGCCGAGTTGTTCAACGATACCGCCGAGCCCACGCAGCCCGCACCCGGCAACGGAAATATTCTCTACATGGTCTATTGGAGCGACGGAGGCAGCGTGTACCACTACGCCGTGGCTTGCCGCCACTTGAAGGATTCCAAGTCCATCCGCGCCGGAAGCATCCGGGAAGCCCAAGAAAACGGAAAAGAAAAGGCCTGCTCGGCTTGTGCAGGCACGCGAAAAGGAGTCGTGTCAACGGCTCTTTTTTTGCACGGAGCTATTGACTTCCTTGTCAATTTGTGGTATAATACAATCAGTTGAACAGTTGCAACACATGAAAGGAGAGCATATGAGCGGTCAAAACAGGCAATCGTATCATTTCACCGAAAACTCCCCCGAGGATCGTGCCATGTACGCCCGGGAGGCCGCGCGCATGACCCGCGCCTATCGGGTTCGAGGGCGGATGATCCCTCTGATCGGCGTACTGACCTCCCTGCTCTTTACGGTTCTTGTGCCCATGTGGCACGGCTCCCTCCCCGAGGGTGTCAGCCCCGGCACCGCGCTGGTGGGCGGTGTGCTCATCTCGCTGTTGGCCATTCCCTTCCACCTGCTGGGCGGGAATCGGAATATCCTCCGCGTGGGTTGGGTCAAGACGCTGCTGTACGGAGTGGGCATTCTCATCAATACTATTGGTACCTCTCTTTGCATGACCGCCTACTACGTCCATCTGGGCTCGAAGCCGACACCCTCGGTTCTGTTGGCAGGCGTGCTGGCACCCGCTTTGCTGTACGGGTTGGTGTGTCTGCTCATTCAAGTTCTTCCCGACCGATACGGCCTCGGAACAGGGATCACCTCCCTTCTGACCGTAGCTTTGATGGTGGTCTGCATCGTGTTCTGGGTACGGAGTGACAGCAAGGCTCTCTTCAGCTTTGGTTGCTTCAATCTCATTTGGGTACTCATCACCGTAATCGCCCTGCACGTTTCCTGCTCGGACGACGAATCCCCTTGGCTGCGTTTTAGCTCCTTCGCCTCCTTCGGTCTCCTCATGGCCGTAGCGTCGGTGGTACTGCTGGTGCTGGTCTGCGCGGGCGGCGACGGCTGTGACTGCGATTGCGGAGACGGCTGTGGGGAGTGCTGTGACTGCGGCGGTGCCTGCGACGGCTGTGGCGGCGGCCAAGAACGTGCGGCAAAAAAGCCGAGACGATTTCGAAGACGGTTGGGGATGTGACGGGCACAAACATGTTTTCCCACATTTCATATTCAAAAACAAACGGTACGTCCGAGATGGGCGTACCGCTCTTTATTTACTTGAAATAAACCGTCTTCCCCGTCCGTGCCGACTCATACACGGCACAAACGATCTCCACAGCCTTCAGCGCGTCCGCGGGCATGACCTGGGGATCTCTTCCGTCCAGCACCGCGTCGATCATGTCCTCCACTACGTGGTCGTGACCGAATTTACGGGCGGCATCCTCGGGGGCAGCGGCGAGATTGCCGCCGCCGTAGCGGGAAAGCATTTCGGCCTCCTCGGCATCCTCGTCCTCTGCATCCTTCATTTTCCACGTCTTCAGACAGTCTGCATCGGCCTCGATGGAGCCTCCCGTGCCGTAGAGCATGATCTCGGTGGAAATGCCGGGGTAGGCACAGGTGGTGCTGACAAAGGTGGCCGCCGCGCCGTTCTTGAAGGTGATGAGGGAGGCGGTGGTGTCCTCGGTCTTGATGTCGTGGTCATAGATGCCCATATGGGAGGTGACGGATGCCACGTCCCCCATGAGCCATTGCATGAGATCAACGGTGTGCACCGATTGGTTCATAAGAGAGCCGCCGCCGTCCATCTCCCACGTGCCCCGCCAGCCGCCGTTGTCGTAGTAGGCTTGGTCACGGTACCATTTGACCCCGAAGGTGCCCAGAATGAGTCTGCCCAGCCGTCCGCCTTGGATGGCCTCCCGAATGGGGTACATATCCACGTTGAAGCGGTTCTGATGCACCACGCCGCAGGTCATGCCGGTGCGGGCGCGGGCCTCCTCAATGAGGCGGGCACGGTCGGGAGTGATATCCAAGGGTTTCTCTACCAGCACGTGCTTCCCTGCCTCCATGGCGCGGACAGCGAAATCCGCGTGCATGGCCGAGGGCAGACAAATGCTGATGCACTCCACCCGCTCGTCCTTCAACAGCTCTTCAAAATCGGTGTACAGAGTCACACCCTCATACTTCTTTCCGGCCTTGGCCAGACGTTTTTCATCCAGGTCGCACACGGCGACCAGATCAGCGCGGTCATATGCAAACGCGGCATCCGCATGAGCCATACCAATGCCCAAGCCAAGGACAGCGTAACCGAGTTTTCTTTCTACCATAACGGAATTCCTCTCTTTTGGGTAAAATACGCCAAAGGCGTGTGAAGACATATCGAAGATCGCTCAAGGCTCCTCCCCAATGGCCAGCAGCACCATGCGCTCGCAGAGCTCGCCGTATCCGATGCCGGCGGCAAAGGCGGCCTGAGGGAGCAGGCTGGTGGGAGTCATGCCGGGGAGAGTGTTGGCCTCCAGACACCACGGAGTCCCGTCCCCATCCAGAATGAAATCAAAACGGGCGTAGCCGCGGAGACGGAGGGCACGGAAGCCCTTCAGGGTCGCCTCCTCCAGCGCCCCCCTCTGAGCCTCAGTTAAGAAGGCAGGGCAGATCTCGGTGGTCATTCCTGCTTGATACTTGTTCTCATAGTCGTAAAATCCCGTGAGGGGAATGATCTCCACAGCGGGGAGAACCTCGTCGTTCAGCACGCTGACAGTCATCTCCCGTCCCGTGATACGGCGCTCGGCCAGCACCGCCGTCTCGTACGTGTGAGCCTTTTCCAAGGCTACCGCCAGATCCTCGCGGTTGTCGGCCATGGAGACCCCCACGCTGGAGCCCCCCGAGCAGGGCTTAATGACAACAGGATAGCCCAGCTCTGCCTCCACACGGCAAACAGCGGCCTCCACGCCCACAGACAGGTCACACAGGATCCAAGGGGCGGTGAGAACCCCCGCGCCTACCAAGAGGCGTTTGGTCAGATCCTTATCCATGGCCAAAAGACTCCCTGCGTAGCCGCTGCCCGTATAGGGAATGCACGCCATGTCCAGATAGGCCTGCAATTGTCCGTTCTCCCCTACATCTCCGTGAAGAGCAATGAAAACGGCATCAGCCTCGGCACACAGAGCCGGGATGTTATCCGCCATCCGCCTCTCTCCGCGCCCCGTGGAGAGCTTCAAAGCCTCCAGGTCGGGAACGGTGGGGCTGACACAATAGGGCTCAATAGGCTCGTCGGTGAATAGTGGTTCAGATCCGTCAATGGCTTTTCCCGTGTACAAGTCCACAAGACACACGTCAAAGCCGCGTCGAACCAAGGCTCCCGCAATCAAAGAGCCCGAGGACAGGGAGACCTCCCGCTCATGGGACAAACCTCCTGCCAGTACGGTTATTTTCATGGTGAGATTCCTTTCATAGGTGGTTTTCCCACCAGTATATGTTTACAGATCGGGAAGGGTGAGCTTCACCACCCGCTGATTACCGCCCAGATCCGAGATGATCTCCACGGAGGCGGCGGGAAGATATTCCAAGGCCAGAGCGGACAAAACCTCCCCCTGATCGTATCCCATCTCCAGCAGGATGTGCCCGCCCGGGCGTACCAAGGGGGCGTACTCCTTCAGGATGGCGCGATAGAAGGTCAGGCCGTCCTCGCCGCCGTCCAGCGCGGCAAAGGGCTCCTGCTTGACCTCGGGGGACAGACCCTCAATATCCGCGGTGGGGATGTAGGGCGGGTTGGACAGAATGGCATCGTAGGGAGACCGCGGTGCCAGCACACGGGCACCATCCCCCAGCAGATCGGCGCAAATGGGGGAAAAGCGGAGGGAAACCTTGTTTCTCCGCGCGTTCTCGGTGGCCAACGCCAACGTCTCGGGGTAGAGCTCCAGCGCGTCGGCGGTAATGTCGGGACGGCAAGCCAGCAAGGCCACGGCAATACAGCCGCTCCCCGTACACAGATCAACGATATGCGCCCCCTCGGGCAGCAGAGGAATGGCCGTCTCCACCAGTACCTCCGTATCGGGTCTCGGAACGAGACAATGCTCGTTGACGGCAAAGCTGCAGCCAAAGAAATCCCATTCCCCCAGAATGTACTGCAAGGGCTCCCGACGCAATCTTCGCCGAACGGCATCCTCCAGCGCGGGCGTGGAAAAGAGGCGATCCCTGTCGGTCATCAGCGCGGCATAGCTGACCGAGGCGAAATGATCCAGCAGGATCGCGGCTTCCGCGGAGGCCTCCTCAATACCCGCGGCGGCCAGATCGGCTGTCAAGGTTCTGTATGAATGGGGCATGGCGGCTCCTTTCTCTGCGTTCTCATGGTTGCTATCTATTATAGCACCTTTTCGGAAAAATTGGAAGGGGTATTTTGTAACATTTTTCGATGTCGTTCTTGTGATTTTGCACACATCTGAGGGCGGAAACTGTGCAACCGTACAAAATTTGTCCCCGCCCCCGATTTTTGCTTTTTTTCGGTGCCAAAGCCGTCATTTTATGTTATAATAGGAACGTAAACCCCAACCTTCCCCCGCCCGCAGCCCTTGAGGAGGTGCCCTATGCAACTGTATCCACTCCTGCTCATGGCCATGCCCCGCGCCCTCCCCGCCGAGGAGCTTCCCCTAGGTATGGTGATCACCGAGCTGATCATAGCCTTTCTTCTGACGGTAGTCACGTTCCTGGTGCCCAAAAAGTTTCTGAAGATCCTCTTCATCTCAGGGGCAGAGGTCTGCCTGTTTTTGGCTTGCAAATCCACGTTCGGCCCCGATGCCATCATCACCCAGATCATGTGTTGGCTGACAGGCGCGGTCGCCTGCATCGTGACGATCGCCTTCGTCAACAGCGTCAACTGGAGCAATCTGCGAGGCCGTCCCGGCAGGTGATCCCGACGGGTGTGTCGGTTGAAACCATTACCATATGTGAAAGGAATCTCCATCATGAACGGAAAAAAGACCTGGTTCATCGCCGACGGCTATATGAGTGATACCGTCAAGGGCGAGTTCGTCAGCCACGAGGCTGTCTGCGTACTGAATCTCTCGGGCGAGACCGCCCACATCGACCTCACCCTCTACTTCGAGGATCGTCCTCCCCTCCGCGGCTTCCATGCCACCTGTGAGCATGAGCGCACCAATCACATCCGCCTGGACAAGCAGGTCAACGACGAGGGACAGACCATCCCCCGCAATACCCCCTACGCCGTCTTGGTGGAATCCGATCAGCCCATCGTAGTGCAGATCTCCCGTCTGGACGTATCCCAGCCCGAGTACGCCCTCATGACTACCATCGCATACTGATCCTCCCGGCGCTCCGACCTCTGTCGAGGGCGCCTTTTTGTATTTGATCCGTGAATATGCAATTTTTTGTAAATAATCCCTTACAGCTCTTGCGTTTTGCGGAAATATAGGGTATAATAAGAAGCGAATCAGAACAGAAACCTCCGCACGAAAAGGAGATCGTCATGCCCGATACAGGTCGCACCGTTATACTCACCCCCATCAACACGAAAAACT
>JAZOOM010000270.1:0-2297 GCA_045655025.1 Eubacteriales bacterium
CTCTGCCCTGGCCCCGCTTAAGGGACTTTTGAAAACCTCCTCGCTTTCGCTCGGGGCGAATTTGCCTTCGTCAAATATCGCGAGTCCCTTAAAAATCCTCAAAACTTTCAAAAAAGGTATTATTAAATAATGTTTTTTTAAAGTTTTTGGAGTTCTTAGAACCTTTTTTCAAAAAGGTTCTAAGCCGCCGGAGGCCGTGCCCTGACGCCCCCGTTAAACAGCAATTTACCTCATAATCCCCTTTTCCAGCAGCATCTCCCCCAGAACCTCGGCGGCGATATACACCATCTCGGGGCAGGGACGCTTGTGGTAGTATTCGGCGGTTCTGGCCTCGGCCTCTCCGCCGCTCTCGCCCGAAAGACCCGCGTTTTGCAGGATCTCACGGCAGACGATGGAGCCGCCTCCGCTCTTTTCGGTGAAGCGGCGGGCCAGCTCGCGGATGTCGGCGTAGTGGCGGGTCTTCCCTTCCTTGGCGGCGGGGTCGTGGGAGCCGCAGAGAAGCCCGGGGGCGGCGAAAGCACCGCTGGCACCGCCGCAGACCTCGCGGAGCCGTCCCATACCGCCGCCGAAGGAGGAGCCGAGACGGGCGAGGGTTTTCTCATCCAGTCCCGTCAGGTCGGCGTAGGCGAGGAGGACGGATTGAGCGCAACCGTAGCCCTTGACAAAATTAGCGCGGGCCAGCTCGGCACGGGCGGAGATCAGAAGCGAGACAGGAATATCGCCGGATCGCAACAGCTCCAGCACGAAGGTATCCCGAGGTACCCAATGGTAGTCCGTTTCGCTCAACCCGTAGTTGATATCCAGTGCCTCCGACAGAGAGACCGAAACGGGGTACGCCCCCTCGCTCAGTTCGGTTTCAGTAGGAGTGGGCTCGGCCACCTTGTGTCCGCGGCAGAGGTAGAAGTAGTTGACCAGATGCATCTCGTCCACCCCGAAAAAACGGTTATGGAGGAATTGATCCACCCGCCCAAAGGGGAGGATACTATCAGGCTCCACAGCGTAGCCCAGCTCCTCCAGCACCTCGCGGATCAGGGTCGTCTTGTGATCCTCCTCTCCCTCCACGCCGCCTCCGGGAAAACAACAATCGTTGTATTGAGAGGACGAAACCATATGCAAAGTGCCGTCGGGATCCATGAGGATGCCGCGGACACTGTCGCGGCGGACGGTCTTCAGGGTGGGGTCAGGGGTGCCGAATACCTTGAGTAATCTCATAGCGTGATCTCCTGTCGTGTGCAGAAGGAGGGAAACAACGGGTGCTTCCCTCCTTTTGGATTTGACGAATTATCTTCTCTTCTCAGCGATCTCCATCATGATCTCGCTGATGAACTGATCCACGGGCATGACGCCCTTTTCGCCATCCTTGCGGGAGCGGACGGCCACGGCGTTCTGCTCGATCTCCTTGCCGCCGACAACCAGCATGTAAGGAACCTTCTCCTGCTGGGCGGCGCGGATCTTGTAGCCAACGGTGTTGTTGGACTTGTCAACCTCCACGCGCATGCCCATCTGAGTCATGCGGTCAGCGATCTTCTGGCAGTACTCGATCTCGGCGTCACCCATGGGCAGGAACTTAGCCTGAACGGGAGCCATCCAGGTGGGCAGAGCGCCTGCGTAGCGCTCAATGAGGTAGGCCAGGGTGCGCTCGTAGCAGCCCAGGGAGGTACGGTGGATGATGTAGGGCTTCTTCAGCTGACCGTCGGAGTCCACGTACTCCATGCCGAACTTCTCGGCCAGAAGCATGTCGATCTGGATGGTGACGATGGTGTCCTCCTTGCCGAAGACGTTCTTGTACTGGATGTCCAGCTTGGGGCCGTAGAAGGCGGCCTCATCGATGCCGATGGTGTAGTTCAGACCGAGATTATCGAGGATCTGACCCATGACGGTCTGGGCGTGCTCCCACTGCTCGGGGGTACCCTCGTACTTGATGCCGGCGCGGGCGGGATCCCACTGGGAGAAGCGGAAGGTGCAGTTCTCCAGCATACCTACGGTGTCGAGGACGTACTTAGCCAGCTCCAGACAGCCCTTGAACTCCTCCTCCAGCTGCTCGGGGCGGAGGATGAGGTGACCCTCGGAGATGGTGAACTGACGGACGCGGATGAGGCCGTGCATCTCGCCGCTGTCCTCGTTACGGAACAGGGTAGAGGTCTCGCCCAGTCTCATGGGCAGGTCGCGATAGGAGCGCTTACGGTTCAGGAAGACCTGATACTGGAAGGGGCAGGTCATGGGACGGAGGGCAAAGCACTCCTTGGTCTCGTCGTGAGGATCACCCAGAACGAACATACCGTCCAGGTAATGATCCC
>JAZOOM010000271.1:0-4380 GCA_045655025.1 Eubacteriales bacterium
GGCTTGGGGGGCTTGATGCTGTTCTTGGGACGGTTGGGATCGGGCTTGATCTTTACGAATCCGACCAGGAATTTCCATCCGGCCTTCAGGAGAGCGCCCAGCAGATTGCCGAGGCTGACTCGCACCGTCAGCTTGAACTCGAACTCGATCTTTTCGGAGAGAAAATCCGGTTCCACGCGGATGTCAGCTTTTTTTAGACCGTCCACGTGGGAGATCTTGCGGAGGAATTCCACGAAGTACTGCACCGATTGATTGACGGCACCGTAGATCACGGCGATCTGCATGGCATCTGCCCCGCCCACATGGACGTGGAGTCTCGCGACTTTGATATGGAGCTTGCCGAAGAAGCGGGAGAAGAAGAGCCCCAGCGTTTTGCAGACCAGAGGTATGAGGTCGGTAAGGGCGGGGCGGGAGGCTTTCTTTTCCTCCTTACGCTCGCGTCGTTCCTCCTTGCTCAGCTTGGCCAGCTCGGCTTTTTTGTCGGCTTTTTTCTTGTCCTTTTCGGCTTTCTTTTTCTTCTTGGCTTCCGCCTTTTTGGCGGCTTTTTTTGCCGCCTTGGCATCTCTTTTACGGATCTTTTTCAGGGTATAATGCTTTGGATTATAGGTTGTAGGCTTTTTCGGCAGGATTCTGATGGGAATGCCCAAAATTCGCACCGTTAAAGCCATTTCCTCCGCCATCTCCATGGTGACGTAGGCGTGCACCGTAAAGAGAAACACAAAGAACAGGACAATGCAGCCGAATATGATCCAGCCGGTCATGTCTCCTCCTCCTCTCGGGGAGATTCGTCTGTATCGGAGGGAGGATTGGCGGTCTCCGCGGAGTGTGAATCATCACATGTGGAGTCAATGGTCAGTTGGGAATCATCCCGCTCCTGTATGACACCGGCAGCTTGGTTGGAGGCCACGTCCAAAGCCTCTGTTTCAGGGAGATCAGCCAGAGAACTGAGTCCGAAGACGCGGAGGAACTTTTCGGTCGTACCATACAGCATAGGGCGGCCGGGGGCATCCAGTCGGCCCACTGCCTCAATAAGACCCTTGTCCAGCAGGGAGGTAACGGCATAAGCGCTGTCCACGCCGCGCACGACGTCCACATAGGCGCGGGTCACGGGTTGGTTGTAGGCCACCACCGCCAGCACCTCCAGGGAGGAGGCGGACAGGTTGCCGCCCCGCTTGATGCCCAGTGCCTCGCGGATGTAGGGGGCAAAGATCTCTTTCGTGCAAAGCTGGCAGGCATCGGGGAACATGAGAAGCTGAATGCCTCTGTTATCGTATTCACGGGACATGGATTCCACCAAATTTCTCAAATCTCTTTGGGGAAGACCGATGACTTCGGATAGCTTTTCGTATTTCACAGGGTAGCCGGCGGCGTAGAGGATGGCTTCTACGGCTCTCTTAATGTCTTCTACTGTGCCTAAGGCCTGCTCGGCTTCGGGGGTAGGCTTGTTAGTCGACACGGTGGGGCACCTCCTTTGGTGTAGGATCGGTATCGAAATCAGAATTAATGCCTGAGTTTTCCTCGGGGGAAAGCTCATCTCCCATGATGAATTCGGAGTCAATGCCATAAACAGAGCCTTCCACATGGTCTCCCTCCACCAGCACGATGCGGCGAAGCTTGACCAGCTCCAGAATACCCAGGAATACGGCGATCATATCGGGGAGGGAAACGGCATCGTCGATGAGGGAGGTCATGGAAACCCGTTCCTTGGTTTCAAAGTGGCGGAGTATGCCCACGATCTTGGCCTCTACGGGGACGATAGGCTTGGCGATCATGGGGGTAAAGGTCACCTTATCGGCTCGGGGATGCTCTTCGCGGTAGGAGATGATGCGGCGTACCGCCAAACACAGGGATGTGACGGATTGATCCGCTACGAAGGTCTTATCCACAGAGATCTCGTCGGTGTCCTTGACCATACGGCCGCTGAAGATGGGATATGCTTTCCCGAGCATGGCGGCGGCAAGCTTGGCCTGCTGGTATTTCAAGAGAGCCTCGGCCAGCTCTGCACGGGGATCCTCTTCCTCGGGCTGGATCTTGGGCAGGAGCATTTTGCTCTTGATGAGCATAAGCTCAGATGCCATGACGATGAACTCCGAGGCCAGATCCATGTCCAACCGTTCGGCCTCGGTGATGTAGGCCATGTACTGGTCGCAGATCAGAGAGATGGGGATATCGGTGATGTCTACTTTATTCTTCTGGATCAGGGAGAGCAGAAGATCCAGAGGGCCTTCAAAGGCTTCAAGACGGTAGGTTAAGGGTTGTGCTTCCACTTCCGCACTCCTTTCGTGTAGTTTTTCGGAGAAGAGCCCATCAGCCGAGGGCCATGAGGTTCTCCAGATAGTCAAGCAGGAATGAGAACAAGCCCAGTTCCAAGGTGCCGCTTCCCATTCCCGTCAGAGTGAACATACCGTTGATGACCCATCCTTCAAAGGTAATGAGCGGATTGAGTCCCAGACGGTTGAGGGCAAAGAACAGGAGAATGCAGCCAATCATGATGTACCGTTCGTACTTCATAACGCCAAAATACCACTTGGGAGGCAGGAAGGCGTAGAAAATACGGGATCCGTCAAACGGCGGTACGGGAATGAGGTTGAAAACAGCCAGAATGACGTTCATGGCTACGCCCATGTACAGGATATAGACCACGACGGAGAGTATGGCCAAGCCCAACCCTTCGGTAAGCGTACCGCTTTTGAAGGCGTTGGTGGAAAAGAGCATGACCAAGCGCAGGATCAGCAGGTGGATCAGCGCCAGCGCGATGTTGGAGAGAGGGCCTGCCGCGCCCACAATGGCGAAATCTCTGCGGGGATTCTTGAAGTAGCGGGCGTTGATGGGGACGGGCTTTGCCCAACCGATGTGGAACACCAACATGGACAGGAATCCGAACAGGTCGAAATGCTTGACGGGGTTGAGGGTGATGCGTCCCAGGCTTCGCGCGGTGGGGTCTCCCAGGCGGTAGGCCGCATAGCCGTGAGCGGATTCATGGGCCGACAGGGCCATGACCGTGACGGGGAGGGCGAGGAGCATCATGAGAATGTCAGAGAAAAGATTCAAAAGGAACGCCTCCTTTCGAGGATATGAAGCGATGGAATAAACGGCAGGTGAGGGGATCAGAACACGTCGTTTCTGACCAGATCCTCATAGGTCTCCCGCTTGACGGCCACGCGGGCCTGTCCGTCTTTGACAAGGATCACGGGAGGCTTGGGAAGACGGTTGTAGTGGGAGGACATGGCGTAATTGTAGGCACCCGTGGTCAGGACAGCCAGAATATCGCCGCGCTGAGCCTGTTGCAGGGGCATGTCCTCGCCGATGAGGTCGCCCGACTCACAGCAGCGGCCTGCGATGGTCACGCGGCAGTCGCGGGGCGCGTTGGGGCGGTTGGCGATGAGGGCGGTGTAGGTAGACTGATACAAGGCGTAGCGGGGATTGTCGGGCATACCGCCGTCCACGGATACGTAGGTGCGGAAGCCGGGGATCTCCTTGACGGAGCCCACGGTGTACAGGGTGATACCCGCGGCGGCTACCAGAGAGCGTCCGGGCTCCAGAATGACCTTGGGCATCTTCACACCGTTCTTATCGCAGAAGCCGTGAATAATGGCGGCCATATCACGGATGGCGGCGGCGTAGTCCACGGGACGGTCGAATTCGGTGTAGGGAACGCCCAATCCACCGCCCAGATTCAATTCCTCCACGTCAATGCCGCACTCGGTCTTCACGGTGGCGATGAACTTCACCATGATGTCAGCGGCCTCGGAGAAGGGATTGGTGTCGAAGATCTGGGAGCCGATGTGGCAATGGAAGCCCGACAGGTGGAGGTGAGGCTGGGCAAGAGCCAGCTTCACGATGGACATAGCTTGACCCGTTTCAATGGCGGAGCCGAACTTGGAGTCCACCGAGCCCGTCACGATGGCCTTGTGGGTGTGGGGATCAATACCGGGGGTAATACGCAGGAGAATGCGCTGGGTGATGCCTCTCGCGGCGGCGTGAGCCTCCAGAGACAGAAGCTCGTCGGTGTTATCCACCACGAAGGTGCCGACACCCATATCCATAGCGTCATGAATGTCCCGCTCGGTCTTGTTATTGCCGTGGAAGTAGATGCGCTCGGCAGGGAAGCCCGCACGCTTGGCGGTGTACAGTTCACCGCCCGACACGCAGTCCACGCCCATGCCTTCCTCGGCGGCGATGCGGTAAATACCCGTAAAGCACAGAGCCTTGGAGGCGTACAGAGGGAGCGCGTCTGCGCCGAAGTAAGTGTGAGCTGCGTCCAGATAGGTGCGCATCATGGCGCGGATGGCATCTTCGTCCATGATATAGGCGGGAGTGCCGAATTCCTTTGCCAGCTCGACGGTGTCCAAACCGCCGATGGCGAGATGGCCGTTCTCA
>JAZOOM010000272.1:0-6339 GCA_045655025.1 Eubacteriales bacterium
CAGTGTCGCGGTCGATCTTTTGGAAATCTACGTAGGCGGTGGTGGTGATCTCACCCATGATGGCCACAAGGCCGGTGCTGCAGAAGGTCTCGCAGGCTACGCGGGACATGGGATCCTGGCGCGGAATTTCATCCAGGATGGCATCCGAAATTTTATCTGAAATTTTGTCGGGGTGACCCTCGGTCACGGATTCGCTGGTAAACAGCACGGAACGGTTGTCGTTGATCATGTTTCTATTTCCTTTCGATTGTTCATCATGTTATCCCATCGGAGAAGAAAGCCCCTCTGTCCGAGATAAGACAGAGGGGTTCTTCGTCATATCTCTCATCAAGCAGGTGTTGGCACCTTACCGCGCACGGGAATGCGATCGCGGCAGGTTGTCGTGACTTCACAGGGCCTGTCCCTCCGTCACTCTTGATAAGCGCATTTCGCTTCTTTTATTATACAAGAAAAATCCTATTCTGTCAAGTGTTTTTTTCGTGAACACCGTCGAAAAACACACCAAAAAATCCTCCGCCCAAGGGACGGAGGATAGTCGGATTGCATAGGGGACGATTACTGGTGCTTCTCGTAGTTCTTGAGCAGCAGATTCAGGCCTCTCTTGGCGGCAGAATCCTGCTTCTTCAGATCACCCGCGATCTCAGACTTTTTGGCCTCCAGATTCAGGCGAACCTGGTTGGTGATAGCCCAGTCAGCGAAGTAACCCAGATCCCAAATACGGTTACGAACGATGTAATCCACCATAGCGGCAGAGGTGGGATCCTGCGCGGCCTGCAGCTTGGTTGCCACCTCAAAGAGCTTGGGGGTCACCTTGTCGTAGTTGTAGGTAGCCATAGCCTCCAGAATCGTGCCCACGAACTCGGGATCCTCCACGGTCTTGGCAACCATAACGAAGGGAGTGGCACCGTTCACGAAGGACAGGTACTCGGGCTGATGCTCGTCGTACTTGGGCATAGGCAGGATGCCGTAGGGATCCTCCATGTCGGAGATAAAGCCGGTGATCTTGGACAGGGTAATGTCGCAGAACATAGCACGGCCCGCATGGAACACGTCGTAGGTAGTGGCATAATTGTCGTGGATCGTCACGTAGTAAGCGTTCTGCTCAGCGATGATCTTGTAGATCTTCTCATAGATGTTGGTCACCTGCTCAGCGGAGTAGGTCAGCTCGGGCATGCCGTCTACAATGGTCACGAAGTTACCGTTGGCACCGTAGTACATGCTGTAAGGAACGTCCATCATCCAGGAGGTCAGATTGAAGCGATCGGAGGTGTACTCAATCTTACCGTCACCGTTGAGATCGAAGGTCACGTCGTTGCCGTACTCATACATCTTGTCCAGGGTCCAACCGCCGTTGTCGGTCAGCTCGTTGAGCTCGTCCACAGACTTGCCCAGTTCGGCCATCATCTTCTTGTTGAACACAAGGCAGGAGGAGATGAGCATGGACGCGGGATCAATGTCACCCGTAATGAGGTAGGTCTTGTCGTTGATGGTCAGATTCTCCAGACAGTTCTGATCCCACCAGGGCTGAGTCAGATCCATGGTGTCAATGGTGGCCAGATTGTAGAGGTAGCCGGGCTGTGCACAGGAGGTAAAGGCGAACTTGTGTCCGGTGTACAGATCGTAGTCGGACATGTTGCCCGAAACCTGAATCTTCACCTCGTTGAGCACCTGGTCGTAGGCCATGTTGTTGTAGGCAAACTCAATGCCGAAATCGTTGGCCACGGTGGCGTTGCGCTCGTAAATGGCGTCGTCCAAAAGATCGCCCGTCAGCTCCTCCACCTCAAACTGCTCCAGCGTATCGTCGCGGGTCAGAATGGAGAAGGTACGGTCATAGTCCTGCTTGGGGACGGTGTTGTAGGCCAGCTCGGTCTCGGTCTCCTGGCTTTCGGTGCTCTGCCCGGTGGTGGCGGCGGCATCATCGCCCTGCGTAGCGCAGGACACGGCGGTGAACATCACACCCAGCAGCATCAGAAGGGCCATGAGCAAAGTCAGGCTTCGTTTGGCTGTCATAAGCTTCATACGTAAAATTTCCTCCCATATGAAAATAAGATTAGCTTTATTATACAAGAAAAAACCTCATCTGTCAAGGGGGATTCTGAGAAATCCCGGGCAAATCCCGGAATACTCTCCCCGCCCCCTCGAAAAAGGGACGTCCCCCGCAAATGAGACGTCCCAAAGGCGGACAGATCAGTTAAACTGATCCATCTTGGCAAGCAGCTTGTCCAAAGAGGCCTGAGCGCTCTTGCGGCCGGAGCGGAGGCCGGAGGCGATCTCGGCCTTCTTGGCGTTCAGACGATCCTTGACCAGGTTGGTCACCGTCATATCGGCGTAGTAGCCCAGATCGAAGATGCGGTTGCGGATGATGAGATCCACCATACGGGCGGACTCGGGATCCTGCGCCACCTGCAGCTTGGTGATGACCTGGAACATGTTGGGGGTCACGTGACTGTAGTTGTAAGCCGCCATAGCCTCCATCACGTCGCCCACGAAATCAGCATCCGCCACGTTCTTGGAGAGCATGACCAGACCGGTGGAGCCGTTGACAAAGGAAGTGTACTCCTGCTGGTGGGTGTCGTACTTGGGCACGGGAAGGATGCCGTAACCGTCCTCCATGTCGGACAGGTACTGGGAGATGAGCTTCAGAGTCAGCACGCTGAAGAGAGCGCGGCCCTCGCTGAACACGTCGAACATGGTGTCGTACTGAGACTCATCGGTGACGTAGTAAGCGTTCTGCTCGATCATGACCTTGTAGATCTTCTCGTAAATGCCGGTAACCTTCTCATCGGTGTAGGTCAGCTCGGGCACACCATCCACGTTGGTCACAAAGCTGCTGTTGCAGCCGTAGTACAGAGCGTAGGGAGCGGCCATCATCCAGCCGGTGAGGCAGTAGCGGTCATCCTTGTAAGACATCTGACCGTCACCGCTCAGATCGAAGCTCACGTCCTTGGCATACTGGTACAGCACGTCCAGAGTCCAGTCGCCGTTCTCGGTCAGCTCGTTGAGATCAGCGGTGGACTTGCCCAGCTCGGTCATCAGATCCTTGTTGAACACCATGCAGGAGGTAATACGCATGGAGGAGGAGGGGTTGATGTCACCGGTCATGACGTAGGTCTTGTCGGCAACCGTCAGGTTCTCGTAGCAACCCTGATCCCACCAGTCGCCGGACAGGCTCAGGGTGGTGATCTTGTTCAGATCGCACAGGTAGTTGTTCATGGCCAGATCCGCGTAGGAGGACTTGTGGCCCACAAAAATATCGTAGTCGGACAGACCGCCGCTTACCTGCTTCTTCACGGCCTCATTGATGCCGCTGTAGCTCATGCCCTGAGACACGAAGGAGAAAGTGACGCCGTAGTCCTCGCCGACAACGGTGTTGCGCTCGTACAGGGAGTCGGACAGCAGGTCGCCCGTGAGGTTCTCGGCCTCAAAGTCCTCCACGCAGTCCTCACGGGTGAGGATGGTGAGGGTGCGGTCATATTTGGTCTTTTCCAGCTGAGCATAGGGGGTCTCGGTTACGTCCTCGGTGGCCTCGGTGGTCTGGTCGGGAGCCTGGGTACCGGTGTTCTCGTCGGCATTGCCGCAGGAAACAGCGGACACCATCACTCCTGCCGCCATCAGCATCGCGAGAAGCAGAGACAACACGCGTTTGATTTGCATGGATCGTTACCTCTTATATCATAGATTTTTGGGGTACGGAAACAAATGGATCAAAACAACGCGCCCCAGGCAGCCACAACGCCGTAGGAGATGAGTGTCATGACCACACCGGCGATGAGCACGCCGATCAGAGCGGAGAGCAGAGACTTCCAGAACTTCATGTCGAACAGAGCCGCCACCAGCGTACCCGTCCACGCGCCCGTCGCGGGCAGGGGAATGGCCACGAACAGAGTCAAGCCCCAGAAGGCGTACTTTTCCACCTTGGCCCGATTCTTCTCGGCCTTCTCAAACATCTTGAGAGCCACCTTGTTGAAGAACTTCACGCGACACTTGCTCATCCAGGTCAGCACAGACTTCACGAAGAGCAGAATGATGGGAACGGGAAGCATATTACCCACAATGGCAATGAGATAGGTCTGCCACCAGGGCAAGCCAAAGGCCGCGCCCATGGGAATGGCACCGCGGAGCTCAATGATGGGAAGCATGGAACAAAAGAGCACGCAAAGCTCCTCCCCCATGATCTCTAAAAAGAAATTGGCTATGGCTTCTTTCATGAAATAACCTTTCGTTATGAGGAAACACCGAACAGCTCGGTGATATTTTCAAACCAAGTAAAACTGCCCACCCAGGAGAAATCTCCGTGCAGCAGGGTGATGAACAGCACAACGACGACCACCAAAAAGGCCACACCGCCCAGCGTAACCCACAGGTTGCGGAGTCTGCGCTGCTTCTTCTGCTCGGGATCCAAGGACGAAACGTCCTCCCCCGTCAACGACTTGGGCAACAGTCTGGCCGCCTGCATAGCTCGACATACAGGCTTATAGAGGATCAGAACCATAGAGGCGTTCACCAAACCCTTGATGAGGTTAAAGGGCAGGAGCAGAGTGGGGATCATGTCGATAACGGCAGAACGGGGCGCACCCATGTAGAAGGGCGTGATCACCAGATTCATGGTCAGCATAACGGCCACCAGAGCCACAACGCCCGAGGCCAGGGAGATGATCGCGCCGGAGAGCTTCTTGTTGTATCGGTACACAACGGCGCAAACCACCGAGAATGTCACGGAGGACGTAAAGTTCATCAAGAACCCGTACCAGCCCGTGTCACCAATGGTAATGAATTCCAACGTGGCCACCAGCAGGGAAACAGTAGCAGCAGCCCAAGGCCCCAGCAAAAGACCTGCAATGGTGATCACCGAATCCTTCAGATCGAAGGTCAGAAACGTAACGTTAAAGCGGAATACGAACATGGCGGCGAAGGCCAGCGCGGAAAAGACCGCCATGAGAACGAGCCCGCGCGCACCCGCGCGTTTTTTGCGTTTAGCAGACATAAAAAAGTTATCCTTTCCCATCCGGACTGTAGCGCGCTCCCTTCCGTTCCGATATCGGAGCAGATCGTGGAAACGCGAAAGTTTTCTCGTTCCGCCATGCGTATGCGGCGAAAGTTTGCGGAGCAAAGTGCGCGCAAAGTTGACTTTGCGCCAAAAACTTTCTGAACTCGGCCACGCCGAGTTCGACCGCCATCCGCGCCGAAACTCAATCGGCACAAAAAAGGTCGGTGAAAGTTTGCGAAGCAACGCGGAGAAAACTTTCTGAACTCAGCTTTGCTGAGTTCCACCGTCGGCGCAGGAATCTCACCTGCTAGGCACTCTTACGAGGAGTGTTCGTGGGCTATCACCACCGGTATGGATTTTCACCAATTCTCAAAGATGTATAAAATAGTTGTAATCGTAGTACAGGTAAGCTCTACGTATTCAGCGCATAAAATATGACGGAAAAGATCCCGTCGTTTCCTCCTGCACGAATTTTTCGAGTTTTCCATAGGAAAACCCCGCAGCAATGCGCGGGCAATGGAAGCATTGCTACGTTGCTGCGGGGTGAACTTACCCTTTAGGGGGGTTAATTACTTGATGATCTCGGAAACGACGCCGGAACCGACGGTACGGCCACCCTCACGGATAGCGAAGCGGAGACCCTTCTCGCAAGCGATGGGGGCGATCAGCTCGACGGTCATCTCAACGTTATCGCCGGGACGGCACATCTCGACGCCCTCGGGCAGCTCGATGACACCGGTAACGTCGGTAGTTCTGAAGTAGAACTGAGGACGGTAGCCAGCGAAGAAGGGCTTCTGACGACCACCCTCCTTCTCGGACAGAACGTAAACGTTGCCCTTGAAGTTGGTGTGGGGGTTAACGGAACCGGGCTTAGCCAGAACCTGGCCACGACGGATGCCGTCCTTAGCAACACCACGGAGCAGAGCACCGATGTTGTCACCGGCCTCAGCCTGAGGCAGCAGCTTGTGGAACATCTCGACACCGGTAACAACGGTGGTAGCCTTCTCCTCAACGATACCGACGATCTCGACGGTGTCGTTGACCTTCAGAGTACCTCTCTCAACACGACCGGTAGCAACAGTACCACGACCGGAGATGGAGAAGACGTCCTCAACAGGCATCAGGAAGGGCAGGTCAGCCTTACGATCGGGAGTAGGAATGTAAGCGTCAACCTCAGCCATCAGCTCGAGAATAGGAGCGTACTCGGGAGAAGAAGGATCGTTGGAGTCGGAGGTCAGAGCCTCACGAGCGGAACCGCGAACGATCGGAATGTCGTCGCCGGGGAAATCGTACTCGGACAGCAGGTCGCGAACCTCCATCTCAACGAGGTCCAGCAGCTCCTCGTCGTCAAC
>JAZOOM010000273.1:0-14163 GCA_045655025.1 Eubacteriales bacterium
CCCCCGACTTCCGGTGTCTTCTCCTGCGGTAACGCCCTCCACGTCCACGACCTGGTGGACTACGTCCCCGAGGAGGCCGCCCTGGCCGGTACCTCCGCCGCCGCCCATCTCCGCGGTGAACTGACCGAGGGCAAGACCATCACTCTCAAGACCGACGGCAAGGTGCGCTATACCGTGCCCCAGACGGTCACCGTTACGGATCACACCGCCGACGTCACCGTCTACTTCCGTCCTGCCGACGTATGGCGTGACGTCACCGTGACCGTCCGCGAGAACAATGCAGAGGGAACTATTCTCTCCAAGAAAAAGCGCATCAAGGTCGCCCCCGGCGAGATGGAGACCATTAGCATCAAGGCAACCGACCTCACCGCCACCGCCGCCGACACTCTGTACGTGTCCATTGAAGAATCCGCCAAGAAGGGAGGCAACGCGTAATGGCTACCACCACCAAGAATCTGACTTGTATCGTCTGCCCCCGTGGCTGTACCCTCACCGTGACCCTTGACCCCACCGCAGAGAATCCCGTAGTCTCCGTGGAGGGCCAGGGCTGTAAGCGCGGCGTGGACTACGCCACCGCCGAATGCACCCACCCCACCCGTGTGCTGACCACCACCGCTCCCACCGTGGACGGCGGTGTCGTCCCCTGCAAGACCGACAAGGCCATCCCCCGCGAGCTGCTGTTCGAGGCCATGAAGGCAGTCAACTCTCTGTCCGCTCCCGCCGTGGTGCGCATCGGGGATATCCTGCTGGAGAACCTGCTGGGCACGGGCGCGAATATCGTGGCTACCGCCAACAGAGGGTAATTTCCATATCATGATAAAGAAGAATCCGCAGAGGCTTGACTTTCTGCGGATTTTTTGCTATAATAGGGGTACAAAAAAGAACGGCTTGCCGCCGTCCGTAACTTTGGTACACATATGGATAGTTCTCCCCCGATGTTTTTGGGGACTTTTTTCTCAAAAAGGTATTGACAATTTGTTGTTGGTGTGGTATTATAAAGACATAGGAGCTACCGGCAACGGTCACTTCCTTAAGATTTGGTTAAGATAACCGCACTGTTTGGCGATGGGCGGTTATCTTTTTCTGTATATATCCACGATTAGACCAATGATGGCTACGATGAGCGCACAGAACAGGAGAAAAGTCTCCCAAGTCATAAACATGTATATCACCTCCCCCCTTTGCAAGAGCATTGAGGAAGGCAAAAAAGATTTTTACTTCCTCGAAAAGAGGAAATAACCGCCGCCATTTTGGCAACTCCTATGGGAACTCTTTCAAATTCCATAAAATAGTATATCAGAATTATTGATATTTGTCAAGTCTATTCTTTGATTTTTTTCATGAAGTTTCGTTTTAGAGAATGAGAATATTCTCTTCTTCCATCCTCCAATTTTACATTTCACAGTCCCCGAAAGGAGCCCCCATGTCCCGTCTGTATTTCGATGAAAACCCCATTATCGCCGCCGTCAAGACCGCCGAGGAGCTGAAGGCCGCTCTGGCCTCCGACGTAGAGACGGTGTTCCTTCTCCACGCCACCCTGTCCACCCTGCATCACCGTATGGAGATGGCTCGCGAGGCGGGCAAGCGGCTTCTCATCCACATGGATCTGGTGGAGGGACTGTCCAAGGACGCCGCGGGAGTGGAGTTCCTCGCCTCCATGAAGCCCGACGGCATCATTTCCACCCGCTCGGGGTGCATCCACGCCGCCCGTGAGGCGGGCATCACCTGCATCCAGCGGTTTTTCATGGTGGATTCCCGCTCCGTCTCCACCGCCCTAGAGAGCATCCGCCAGACCCGTCCCGACATGATCGAGCTGCTCCCCGGTATCGCCTACAAGGCCGTCACCCGCATGGCCTCCGAAACGGATATCCCCGTCATCGCGGGGGGACTCATCGAGACCAAGGAGGAGATCTACAAGGCGCTGTCCGCAGGCGCGGCGGCAGTATCCACGGGTGCGCGGGAGTTGTGGGAAATGTGAAATTGCGGTTTAGCAAACTGTTTGACGGAAAAGAACAGAAACGGGAAGGGTGACCCTCATCCACCGCTATCGCGGTCCCCCTTCCCCAAAGGGGAAGGTTCTCACAGTATGTTTTTGCGCATCCTTTACAACCGAAAACATACTGATATCTATAACATTTATTGCGGCAGAGAACATACGCCATATACCTTCCCCTTTGGGGAAGGGGGACCGCGATAGCGGTGGATGAGGGTCACCCTAAAACATACCAATCTGTTCCGTCAAACAGTTCGATAAACCCAAATTTGAATCATAAAAAACCGCCAAGGTACAAATCCTCGGCGGTTTTTTCCGTTATTTCTTCATCTTTTCCTTCACCGTATCCTTAACGGTATTCTTGATCTGCTTGGCCAGGCGCAGGATATGCCGCTTATGCAGACAGAGCTTTTCCTCGCAGTTCTTGCAGGAGAGACAGGCGTTGGTCTTTTCCGAGAACCGCTCGGGATGGCGGCGGAGGGTGATCTCCCAGCGCAGAAGGATGCCCAGAGACATGAGGAGCAGGCTCCACGTGTAGAGATGGGGGATGAGGAGGAACGGGGTGAACATCATGGCGAAATCCCAGTTGTAGATGCGGCAGGTGGTGCAGCAGCGGTTCTTCATGAACCACATCTGGAAGGGGCAGAAGAACAGGATGCAGATCATGTCGCACACCCCGTAAAAGAGACTGACCAGCAGAAGAATGCCCACGTCGATGATGTGGGTGAAGTACAGAGCCGCAATGGTACCGTTGAGCGCCAACCACACCAGCGCCACCGTCACCGTACCCCGACGGGCGGGGAGGACGGGTTCAGTTTCCCCCGTGGGCTTGTAGTTGCGGCTGAACTGCTTCTGGCACCCCGGGCTTTCCAGCCGCGAGGGGAAGAAACGGCAGATCATCTCGGCGGCGTAGACCACCCAGATGAGGAGCAGACCGTACTGCAGAAGGGTGGGGAAGTAGGCGGGAGGCGTGGCGCCGCCGATGCGGAAGGCGACGTAGAGGTAAATACCCGCGAAGAACAGGAGGGCGCGGTAGACCAGTTTGACGTAGTGGAATCCGCACACAAGGGTTACGCGGCGCTTGGGGCGGTGGAGGGAACGAGCCATAATTGCTCCTTTTTGAGTGGATTTGGGGATTTCCGTGGGTGATCAGTGCAGCATCGCCGCCACGTCGGGGAAGGGAGCAAGGCTCTTTTTCAGAATGCCGTGGATGTGGGCGATGGCCACGCCGTAGTTGACCATGGGAACGCCCGCCTGCTCGGCGATCTCCATGCGGTGCGCCATTTCTTTCTCATTCAGCATACACCCGCCGCAATGGATGATGAGCTTGTAATCCGACAGATCATGGGGGAACTCACCGCCCGAGGTGAAGGTGTAGACAGGCTTGGCGCCCGAGAACTGCTCCACCCAGCGGGGGATCTTCACGGAGCCGATATCTCCGCACTGGCGGTGGTGGGTACAGCCCTCGGCGATCACCACCTTATCGCCGTCCTTGAGGGTGGACAGAGCCACAGCACCCTGCACGAGGGAGGGCAGATCCCCCTTGTAGCGGGCGAAGAGGATGGAGAAGGAGGTCAGGGGAATGTCGTCGGGGACGTCCTTGGCCACGCGGCCAAAGGCCTGGGAGTCGGTGATGACCAGCGCGGGCTTCACCGCCAGCATGGACAGGGTCTTCTTCAACTCGGTGTCCTGACAGGCCACCACGGTGCAATGGCTGTCCAGAATATCGC
This sequence comes from Eubacteriales bacterium, assembly GCA_045655025.1. GTDB lineage: Bacteria > Bacillota > Clostridia > Oscillospirales > CAG-272 > CAMEON01. The sequence continues at coordinate 3,724 of JAZOOM010000273.1, forward strand.
GGATGGTGTTCTGCTGGGGGAGGATGAGGCGACCCTTGGGGGCGGACTCGTCGATGGGGATGACCAGCACCACCAGATCGTCGGGGGAGAGCAGGTCAGCCACCAGCTTGCGGCTGTTGCCCAGCCCCTTCGCGAAGGACGCGATGGCTTCCTTCAGCTCGTGAACACCTGCGCCCGTAGCCGCGCTGACGGGGTAGCGGCCTCCCTCGGTAGCAGGGGTGGCGGGGAGCAGATCACACTTGTTCAGGGCGATGACGTAGGGAAGCTTACGCTCCTCAAAGAGGCTCACAAGGGTGTTATCCAGCTCGGTCATGCCGCGGGTAGCATCCACCACCAAAACGGCGATGTGGACGGTGGCCAGCACCTCGCGGGCCTTTTGTACACGCAGCTCACCCAGCATGCCCTCGTCGTCCAGACCGGGGGTGTCGATGATGACCACGGGGCCGAGGGGAAGCAGCTCCATGGCCTTCTTCACGGGGTCGGTGGTGGTGCCCGCCACGTCGGAAACCACCGACAGGGCTTGCCCCGTGACAGCATTGACAAGGGAGGATTTGCCTGCGTTGCGTAGGCCAAAAAAGCCGATGTGAATACGGTCGGCGGAGGCAGTTTGGTTGAGGTTGGACATAGGGGATCTCCTTTCGGGGGATGTGTCGGGGTGGGCGATCAAATCAGATTTTGAAAACGGTCAATTACATACAGGCAGTTCAAAATCTTTTCCGCCATCTGATTCTTGGAAAAATAGTAGTGATTGGCCGCCTCGTATCCGATGGCCGCGTTTTTGTTCATCAGAGAAAGCATCTTCATGGCTATATCCAGCTCCCCCTTGGCCGCATGAACCGCATCGGCGTACCGCTTTTCATCTCGTGCGCGGATGAACCGTATCTGATTCAGGGAGGAGGCGAACAGGCAGTAGGCGGCCTTGGCCATGACCGCTTCCTCGCACTCGTCGGTGCCGGGAAGCATATCCAGACCGCGCTTCCATTTCTGACACAGGCTTTCAAATTGCGATTCGAACGTATCCACAGGGTATATGCTCCGCCAGCTCTCCAGATCGTCGTAGGCAAAGCAGGTCATGGATGCTCGGTAACCGGTGGGCTTTTCAAAAAGGAGATTGGACGGCCCCGCGTTCTGCGGCCCAAAGTACAGCGTTTGAATGTAGAAGGGAAACTCCGCAAAGGCCTCGGCAAATTGTTTTTCGGCTTCACTCGGATTAGCCTTTTCGTCATACACGTGACACGATTCATAAAAATACCTTGCGGCGGCGGCAATATTGCGGGACGGGTAGCCGCCGAGGGTCCAGCTGAGGAGCAGGTGACGCACCTTTTCATTCCGCAACTGCTCCATATGCGCTTGAATGGATGGCGCTACGGGAATGGCGGGGATGGTGGAGGCCTCCCACGTGGTATTGATCTGTACCTTCGCGCCCACCTCCAAGCCGACCTCCCGCGCCACGGCCCATTCCTTTTTGGCCAGCTCGCCGGGGCCTACGATGCTCATGGAGTAGTCCAGCACGTTTCCCTTGATACCGCCGATCTCAAAGGGCATATCCAGCTCGCTCTGGGAGAGAAGGATGACCTCCTTGGGAAGGTGTCGGATGATTTCCTCGCTGTGGGAATCCCAACGCCAGCTCCACGCAAACACCTTGATGCGCGGATCGACACGGTGAGCACCCTCCTGCATACAGCGGATGGTGTGGGCGACCACCTCTCCCACGCTCCGCTCTCTGCATCGGGGGCAGGAACAGGGAAATCCTGCCTCCCCCGCATGGGAGTAGCAGTTGGTCAGATTTTCGGATCGGGTGATGGTAAAGAAGCCGCCCAGCTTGGGCGCGGCTCTGCAGATGGCCTCGACGGCATTGCGCAGGTAATCCGATACCTCCTCCGTGGATACGCACAGGCAGGCATCACCATTCATAATATGGCCGCGGAGTTGGGGATGTTCCTCAAAAAATGCCACGGGCATACTGCGGGGCTCGTTCAGGTACAGGTACAGCTTGATCCCGTACCGATCCAGCCGCTCGGTCATGGCACAAAGCCGCTCCAGCCGCTTTTCATATCCCGCGGAGATGGCGGGGTCAAAGGGGAATTCAGCCAGCTGAGAGAGTATGCCCTGGGTCCAGATCCCGTTGATGCCGAGATCCCGATAGGCTGCCAACTGCCCGTCGGGCAGATAGTTCTCGCTGTCCACGTCAAAGGCGTGCTGGTACAGACCCGAAAACGCGTAGATCATCCGCGTATCAAAGCATTCCTTACCCTCAAATTCCAGCCGAGGCACGCGGTAATCGAAATCAAAGGGGGCTTTCCCCGAGAGATCAAGGGTCTGCATCACCTGCTTGATCTTTTGTGTCCGCTCTTTTTCGGCATCGGTCAGCTCTCTCCAGCGGACTCTGTCACATTTCGGCTTTTCGGACAGCTTGATGTCCAGAAAATCCTCATCCCTCATCAAGCGGGCAAGGCTTTGCTCGTCGGTGTCCAGCAGCTCGCATAATTGCTCGTAGGGCAAGATGTGCCACATTCTGCGAATGATGGTAATGTAGCCTCTCCCCAGCCACAGATTCCCGGGGGCAAAATCCGCAAGTCCCATATCGGACATGGCCTCACGGATCGCAGCCTCGTCGGCATCCAATATTTTCGCTATTTTCTCCACGGGGACGTATTCACACGCGCGGAAAATAGACGCCTGATGCCGCGTGGGAAAATGGGTAAGCGGGATGGCGTTCATGCCGATGGGGGGGAGGGTGAAGATCATGGTATGCCTCCTTGCTTGACTATGAGATAGGCGGTGGTGGAATGTTCAAATTTGGGTTTATCGAGGAGCGGGAGAGCGGCCTCCGGCGGCCAAGAACCTTTTTGAAAACGGTTCTTGCATCTCCAAAAACTTTCAAAAACATTGATAAATAATCCCTTTTTGAAAGTTCTTGAAGAGAGTCCAGAGAGGAACTTCTTTCAAGAAGTTCCTCTTTGGCGTTCTCCCGCTCCCCTACAAACCGCAATTTACAATCAGAATCTGAAATCTCTCCGATTCGAATTCCGGATATCCTTGATATTCTGCTCGGCAATCGTGCGCACCTTCTCTTTGGGGATGCGACCAAGCTCGCGGGCGATCATCTCATATCCGATGGCCTTGGTCTCGGGGGAGGCGTAGTCCTCCAGATACTCAGACAGGGTCATCAGCGCATTGGGGTGGCAGCAGTTGAGGATCTGACCGCTCTTGCACAGGCTCATGAAGCGGTCGCCGGTGCGGCCCTCGCGGTAGCAGGCGGTGCAGAAGGAGGGAATGTGGCCGTTTTCCATGAGCCAGCGCACCACCTCATCCAGGGAGCGCTGATCCGACACGTCGAACTGCTCGGTGTCGTGGGGACGCTCGTCGGGAGCATAGCCCGCATAGCCGCCCACGGATGTGCGGGAGCCGCCGCTGACCTGAGAGATACCCAGATGGAGCAGGCGGGAGCGGACGGCCTCGCTCTCACGGGTGGAGATGATCATGCCCGTGTAGGGGACGGCCAGACGGATGCAGGCGGTGATGTGGGCGAAGGTCTCGTCGTCGATGCCGTTGTCGAACTGGTCGGGATCAATGTCCGAGGCGCGCTTCAGACGGGGCACGCTGATGGTGTGGGGGCCAACACCGTGGACGGCCTCCAGATGCCCGGCGTGCATGATGAGACCCGCGAACTCATACTTGTACAGCTCCAGACCGAACAGCACGCCCAGACCCACGTCGTCGATACCGCCCTCCATGGCTCTGTCCATGGCCTCGGTGTGGTAGTCGTAGTCGTGCTTGGGGCCCGTGGGGTGGAGCTGGAGATAGCTCTCCTTGTGGTAGGTCTCCTGGAACAGGATGTAGGTGCCGATCCCCGCTTCCTTCAGCTTGCGGTAGTTCTCCACCGTGGTGGCGGCGATGTTGACGTTGACGCGGCGGATGTCGCCGTTCTTGTGATGCACCGAGTAGATGGTGTTGATGCACTCCAGAATGTACTCGATGGGGTTGTTCTTGGGATCCTCACCCGCCTCAATGGCCAAACGCTTGTGACCCATATCCTGCAGGGCGATGACCTCGGCGCGCACCTCCTCCTGAGTCAGCTTCTTGCGGGGGATCTGCTTGTTCTTCAGGTGGTAGGGGCAGTAGACACAGCCGTTGACGCAGTAGTTGGACAGGTACAGGGGAGCGAACATGACGATGCGGTTGCCGTAGAAGGCCAGCTTGATCTCCTCGGCGATCTTGTAGATCTCCTGAATCTTCTCGGGAATGTCACAAGCCAGCAGGACGGAGGCCTCGCGGTGGGAAAGACCCACGCAGACGTAGCCCGTCTCGGTCTTCTGAGGGCGCGCTTTGTCCAGAATGGAGTCGATCAGCTCCACGTTGCGCTTGTTGGCCTCGGCGTAGGCCAGGGTCTCGCGGATCTCGCCGTCGTGGATGAATTCCTCAGCCTTGAGGGATTTGGGATTGTAAATTGCCATGATGTATGTTTCCTTTCTTGCAGTCAGAAGGCAGGTGAAACCTGTACTTTCCGATCAGATGATCTGTGTTTGTGTCCCGCGGGTCACGCCGCTCTCATTGTAGGCATCCACGGTGACGTAATAGGTGACTCCCTTGGTAAGGCAGTATACGGTGGCTTGCGTGTCGCCCCCGACATGGTCGGGTATGACCTGCCAGTGGGTGTGGAGATTTTCGGGATCAATGCCCCAACGGATGAAGTAGCCCTGAGCGCCCTCCACGGGATTCCAGGTCACCGTCATGTTGCGGGTATCCTCGCACCGCTCCGCGGTGAAGTCGGGGGCGTTTGCGGGGACGCTACCGCCGCCGTAGCCGAAAACGCGGAGACCGCTGACGGCGAATTTTCCTCCTGCGGGGACTTCTCCGTGGTTGGTGAGCTTGAGGTAGCGGAGGGAAGTGATCTCACCGAGCTGTACGTAGTCGTGAGGCAGGTCGTCGGTACTGTCGCGGCGGTCGATCAGCATGAACCAATCCTCGCCGTTAACGGATGCCTCCAAGGTGTACTTGTAAGCAAAGTCATGACCTCTCCCGCCCACGGCCTCCACGTCCTGATCCGCGAAGTTGACCTGTACGGAGCATACCTCATAGTCCTTGCCCAGATCTGTCCACAGCCACTCCCCCGCGTTCCCAGTCTCGGCACTCCACCATGTGCGGAGGGATTCGTCGAAGGCGCGGTCGGGGGTATGATTTTCGTCCAGCGCCGAGGAGGCCTTCGCGTTTTTGTTCAGAGAGAGGAGATGCCAGCCCGCGTCGGAGTCGGCAAAGGGATCGGATACGTCATGGGGGAGAAGCTGGGGATAATCCCCGCGATAGGTGTTGGTGTAGATGAAGCCATTCTCCACCTTGGCGGGGAACAGGCAGAGACGGCGCTCAAACATATGGTTGACGCTGACCGCCACGGTGTCCATCTTCCAGTAGTGTCCGTTCTTGTCCTCAAACAGGCAACCGTGACCCGCGCCCCGCATGAATCCCGTGGCCTTGTAGACAACAGGGCTGTTCTCGCAGTAGGTGAAGGGCCCCATGGGGGAATCCGCTACGGCACAACCGTCGCAGTAGCCCGCGTATTCCGTGCCGGGGACGGCGTAGGTGAGGTAGTATTTCCCGTCGATCTTATTCATCCACGGGCCCTCCAGATGGGTGCGGCCGCCCTCCTTTTCGTTGATGTCTCCCACTCGCTCAAAGCCGCGGGTGTCGCGGTCACTCTGGAATATGTCGATGGGGCCCTCCAGTACCTTGGAGGGGTCATGGGGATCCAGCTTGCACACGTGTAGGGGGTGGACATGACTCAACCCCTCATAGCAGTAGAGAGAGCCGTCATCGTCCACGAACAGGGCGGGATCGTCCCAGTAGTAGGGGCGGCCTGCGTTGATCCAAGAATTCGGGTCGCGGGGGTTATCCGAGTAGAGGATACTGCCGCCCTGACAGTGGGTGATGTACATACGGTCTCCCGCCACCACGGGGCCGGGGGCGAAGAGGTTGAACTCGGGCTGCTTGGTGAGATCCACCTCGATGAACTCCCAGCTCGCCAGATCGGGGGACACCCAGTAGCCCGAGCCGTGGGAGGCGAACAGGTAGTATTCGTCTTTGTGCAACACCACGGCAGGGTCGGCGGACTCGCGGGAGCGCATGGGGGCTTGGTACTGGTAGTTGATATTGATGGGATTGCAGACGGTGGGCTTCATGGCGAATCTTCCTTCCGTGTCATAGTTGGGGGTGAATGGATCGCGCTTATTTTCGCACGTCGCCCCTCGCGGTGACCACCTCGTATCCGATGGCGGTCATGCGGCGGCACAGCTCGTTTTTGCTCTGCGCCGATTCCGCCCCGTCGGAGACCTTGTCGTTGTAGAGCATGTACTTCTTCCGCACCGAGGCGGGGGAGAGGTTGGGCATGACCACGTTGGCACCCGAGAGAATGCCCAGCTCCCGCCCCTCGGGGTGGATGGTGCCCAGCGCGGTGGTGGCGGGGAGGAGGACGGGGGGATGGAGGAGACGGATGACCGACAGGAGGTAGCAGGTCAGCTCCAGCGTGCCCGCGGGGAAGTCCGCGAAGACGGATTCCTTGTGAGGGATGAAGGGGCCGATGCCGCACATATCGGGTTTAAATTCCGCGATGAATTCCAGATCGCAGGCGATATCGTCGGAGGTCTGGTAGGGGGAGCCCACCATGAAGCCACAGCCCACTTGGTAGCCGATCTCCCGCAGGTCGCGGAGGCACCTCATGCGGTTGTCAAAGGACAGGGATGCGGGGTGGAGCTTTTCGTAGTGGGACTTGGTGGCGGTCTCGTGGCGGAGAAGGTAGCGGTCTGCCCCCGCATCAAAGAGGGCTTGGTAGCTTTCCCGGGAACGCTCTCCGAGGGAGAGGGTCACGGCGCAGTCGGGGTGAGCCGATTTGATGGCGGTGAGCAGGGAAGTGAGCCGCGCATCGGTGAAGTGGCCGTCCTCGCCCCCTTGCAGGACGAAGGTGCGGAAGCCCAGCTCGTAGCCCTCGGCGCAGGCCGAGAGGATGTCCTCCTCGGTGAGGCGGTAGCGGTCGCAATGGGGATTCCCCGCGCGGATGCCGCAGTAGAGACAATCGTTCTTGCAGATGTTGCTGACCTCGATGAGCCCGCGGATGTAGACGGTGTTGCCGTAGACGGCTTTCCGCACGGCCACGGCCTTCTCCGCCAGATACGCGGCGGACTCGGGGGTGCGACTGTCGATGAGGGCCACGTAGTCGGCGTGGGACAGCTTCTCCCCCGCCGCCAGCTTGTCAATGAGGGAAAAGAGATCAGCCATGGAGTGCTCCCTTCACCCCCGAGTAGGCGGTCTTGACGCTGACTCCCCGGAGGTTGCCGATCTTGCCCGCCAGGGCGGAGATGGTGTTGTCGGGGGCATCCAGAGCGATGCTGATGATGCTGATGCCCCGCTCACGGTAGGGAATGCCCATGCGGCCGATGATGTATTGTCCATGCTCGTGGAGCAGGGAATTGATGGGCTCCACCGAATCCGGGGATTCCACGATGATGCTCATGACGGCGACTCTGGTCTCCATAAAAACCTCCAACAAAAATCAAAAAATGCGCTGTGCCTCAAAGGGCACGGCGCACAAAGAAGAACCGACGAACCCACCTCGGGTGTCGGTGACAAGATCTGCAATTCCGTCCCTTTCAGGCAGGGGTGTCCCTTACTGTTAGGTACAAGGATATTATACACCGAAAAGGGGGATTTGTCAAGGGGTTTTTGGAAATAATACGAAAATGGTATTATATGATTCAGAGCAGGAGAACGAAGGGAACATCGTGCCGTTCTTGCCCGCAAGAAAAAGGATCGCTCTAATCCTGCGAAGCGATCCTTTTTCGGTTACAGCGTATCCAAATACCGACAAGCCGCCAACGCCGCCACAGCCCCATCAGCCGTAGCCGTGGTCACCTGTCGAATAGCCTTGGTGCGGCAATCCCCCGCCACGAACACGCCGGGAATAGTTGTCTCGGGGCGGCAATCCTCACCCGCGGCCACGTAGCCGTAGTCATTCAGCTTTACCACGTCCGCAAACGCGCCGTTCTCGGGAATCTGACCGATGCACACGAAGGTGCCGTCCACGTTCAGCACCGTCTCGGTGCCCGTCTCGGTGTTGCGGAGAAGCAGACCCTCGAAGGTATCGTCGCCCAGTACGGCGGCCACCACGGTGGAGTAGATGAAGGAGACGTTATCCCGCCCTGCCAGAATGTTCTGGAGGCTGGGCTCGCCCGTCAGGTAGGGCAGATTCTGCACCACGGTGACGTGGGTACAGCCCTCGGACAGCAGCACTGCCTCTTGGAGCGCGGAATTGCCGCCGCCGATGACGGCCACGGTTCTGCCCTTGTAGAAGGCTCCGTCGCAGACGGCGCAGTAGGAAATGCCCTCGCCCACGAACTTCTCCTCATTTTCCACACCCAGATCGCGATGACGGGAGCCCGTAGCGATAATGGCGGTCTTGCCCTCAAAGGAGCCGCCCTCGCAGGTGACGGTGATGTGTCCCGCCTCGCCGCTGATACCGGTTACGGTGTCCAGCTCGATGTCGGCACCCAGCTCCAGTGCCTGACCGAAGAGCTTTTCGCCCAGCTCGGAGCCGCTGAGGCTGACGAAGCCGGGGTAGTTTTCCACACGGGGGGAGTGGGTGATCTGCCCGCCGAAGGTGGACTTTTCAATGAGCAACACGCTCTTCTCGGCTCTGCGGGCGTAAATGGCGGCGGTCAGGCCCGCGGGGCCCGCGCCGATGATGATGATGTCGTACATATACGTTTCTCTTTTCCTGTGGAGGTTTGAAAAGTCTTTCGTTTAAGTAAGGGGCTCACATCGGAGCCCCTTGTTTTTTGTTTTGAAGGTTTTTGGAGATTCCTAAGAACCTTTTTGGCTCTGCTTGCAGAGCGAGGTTCATTAGGCGGGTGCCGCCGAGCTTGCTCGGCATGCAGAGCCCTGCTTACTTCTTCTCGGCGTAAGCCTTAATGTTGGACAGGTTAGGAATGGTCTCGAAGGAATCACCCGAGATGACCACGAGAGTGGGCGCCTGCTTGACACCGTACAGAGCCACCAGATCCTTGCTCTCCTCGTCCACGATCAGCTTCTCGTAGACCACGCCGGCCTTGTCCAGGAACATACCTGCGGCCTTGCAGTTGGGGCAGGTGGCGGTGGTGAACAGGATGGCACGGGTCTCAGCGGCGGGAATCTCGCACAGGGGCACCACCTCGGTGGTCAGGGATGCGGCGTTCTCGTACAGAGGCTGCTTGTTCGTCAGCTTCTCCTGAGCGTAGACCTTGCGCGCCTTGAACTCGGCGGACTTACCGTCGTTCCAGTTCTGAACGGGACGGTAGTAGCCCGTGATACGGCTGTAGACCTCGGTCTTCTCACCGCACTCGGGGCAGGTATAATGCTCGCCCGCGATGTACCCGTGATCACGGCAAATGCTGTAGGTGGGGGACATGGTGTAGTAGGGCAGCTTGTAGTTCTCGGCAATGGTACGGACCAGGGTTGCGGCACTCTTCCAGTTGGGCAGCTTCTCACCCAGGAAGGCGTGGAAGACGGTACCCGAGGTGTAGAGGGTCTGGAGCTCGTCCTGAATATCCAGAGCGGCGAAGATATCGTCGGTGTAGCCCACGGGGAGGTGGGACGAGTTGGTGTAGTAAGGAGTCTTGCCCTCGTCGGCCTCGGCGGCGGTGATGATGTCGGGGTAGAATTTGCGGTCGTGCTTGGCCAGACGGAAGGAGGTGGACTCGGCGGGAGTTGCCTCCAGATTGTAGAGATCACCGTACTGCTCCTGATAGTCGGAGAGGCGGTCTCTCATGTGGGTCAGCACTTCCTTGGTGAACTGCTGGGTCTCGGCGTGGGTCATGTCCTTGCGGAGCCACTTGGCGTTGAGACCCACCTCGTTCATGCCCACCAGACCGATGGTGGAGAAGTGGTTGGCGAAGGTGCCGAGATAGCGGCGGGTGTAGGGGTTCAGACCCTCGCCCATGAGGCGGGTGATGACCTCGCGCTTGATCTTCAGGGAGCGGGCGGAGATGTCCATCATGCGATCCAGACGCTTGTAGAAGTCAGCCTCGTCGGCGGCCAGATAGGCGATACGGGGCATGTTGATGGTGACAACGCCTACGGAACCCGTGGACTCACCCGAGCCGAAGAAGCCGCCGGACTTCTTGCGAAGCTCGCGGAGGTCAAGGCGCAGACGGCAGCACATGGAGCGCACGTCGGAGGGTTCCATATCGGAGTTAATGTAGTTGGAGAAGTAGGGAGTGCCGTACTTGGCGGTCATCTCAAACAGCAGCTTGTTGTTCACGGTCTCACTCCAGACGAAGTCGCGGGTGATGGAGTAGGTGGGGATAGGATACTGGAAGCCACGGCCGTTGGCGTCGCCTTCGATCATGATCTCGATGAAGGCCTTGTTGACCATGTCCATTTCCTTCTGGCAATCGCCGTAGGTGAAGTCCATCT
>JAZOOM010000274.1:0-3143 GCA_045655025.1 Eubacteriales bacterium
GATCCTGCGTCACATCCCCACGACCCTCCCCGCCTCCCGCATGACCGAGAACCTTCTGGATACCTGCGTGTTCCTGGAAACCGACGTGCCCGAGAATACCGACAAGCTTCCCGACAGCAGTACCGAGGGGGTTCGTCTCGACGTGGACAGCGAAGCATCCGTTCGCGCCGCGTTGAATCTTATGGCCTCTGTCGGCGGAGATGAATTTGAGCTGCTTCTATCCGCAGGCCGCCGTCCCACCGCCGCCGAAAGAGGTACGGCCGCACATTTGTTCCTACAGTATTGCGACTACGGTCTCGTCCGTCAAAACGGCTTGGAGGAAGAGATCGCACGACTGGCCGAGCAGGGCTTCCTGTCTGCCCGCACCGCCGAAATTTTGGATCGGAGCATGCTGGAGCGATTCTTCAACAGCCGCTTCTTCCGGCATATGACCTCTGCCGTCAAGCTGGAGCGGGAGCTGAAGTTCAACCGTATGGTGCCTCTGTCCTCCCTGACCGCATTCCCTGCCTTGGCCGAGCTCCTGGAAGGTCGTTCCCTCATGGTGCGCGGCTCTGTGGATCTGCTCTGTGAGTTTGAGGACGGGCATCTGGAGCTCTGTGACTATAAAACGGATCACATCACCGAGGCTGAGCGCAAAGATCCTTCCCTGCTGGCCCACCGCATGACGGAGCAGCATCGGGATCAGCTCCTCCAGTACGCCGCCGCCATCACCGAGCTGTACGGAAGAGCCCCCACCCACGCATATATCTTCTCCCTGCCCCTTGGCGAGGCGGTGGAGATTCCGCTCTGACCCTATTTCCCGAAAGTCCCCGTCTGACTCTGTGTACGGGCGAAAAGTCTCCATTCGTGAAGGCTTTTCGCCCTTTTTATTCTATGGCCCCATTCTGTCCCGACGGATCATATTCTTCAGACATGCCAAAGCCGCATCCAATCCCCCCACCTCGTCGATCAGCCCGACCTTCACCGCCTCCTCGCCGTCCAAAATACTGCCCACGTCGTTGGCGATCTCGTCGGGGCGCATCATAAGCCGATACAGCGTATCTCGATCGGCTTTACTGTTGGAGGCAATGAATGCGAGGATACGCTCCTGCATATCGTGGAAGTACCGATAGGTTTGAGGCGCGCCGATGACGGTACCGCTGATGCGAACGGGATGAAGAGTCATGGTGGCCGAGGGTACGATGAAGGAGCGCTTCCCCGCTACCGCCAAGGGCACACCGATGGAATGCCCGCCGCCCAATACCAACGTAACGGTTGGCTTTTTCATGGAAGCGATCAGCTCTGCCAACGCCAACCCCGCCTCCACGTCACCCCCCATGGTGTTGAGGATGACCAGAAGCCCGTCGAATTCCTTGTTCTCCTCCACCGACACCAGCAGAGGGATCAGCTGCTCGTATTTCGTGGCCTTCTGCCCCTCGGGGAGGAGATAGTGCCCCTCGATCTGCCCGATCACCGACAGACAGTATATGGCTTCTTCCCCATTCTTCACCGCCACCGAGGCGGAACGGTCAATGGTGTCAAGCACCTGCTCCGCCTCACGGTTGGATGCCTCTGTTTCGGTTTTGGATCGTTGCTTTTCGTTGTTGTTCATAATATATCCTTTCAAAATTCCCGGTCTCTACATTATTCCCAAAAACTTTTTTTCTATCCCCACCGAAATATTCAAAATAACTCTTTACATTTCGACACTTTTATGCTATAATTTATGGGAATGCGATTTATGCATTATCATGCCATAAATTTCAATAAAGAAAGAGGAATTGCAGTATGGAAAACAAAATCCTTGTTGAGACCTCCGCCCGTCACATCCACCTGACCGACGAGGCCGTGAAGGCTCTCTACGGCGAGGGCGCAGAGCTGACTGTAAAGAAGATGCTCAGCCAGCCCGGTCAGTTCGCTACCGGCAATGAGAAGATCAAGCTGGTCGGCCCCAAGGGCGAGATGATGGTCAGCGTGCTGGGTCCCACCCGCTCCGCCAACCAGATCGAGCTCTCCTTCACCGATGCCCGCGCTCTGGGTCTGAAGGGTGTTCCCGTTCGTGAGAGCGGTGACGTGGCCGGTACTCCCGGTTTGAAGATGGTCGGCCCTGCCGGTGAGATCGAGGTCGATGCCGGTGCCATCATCGCAAAGCGCCACATCCACATGACTCCCGCCGATGCAGAGGGTCTGGGTGTTACCAACGGTGAGGTGGTCAAGGTTCTCGTCAAGTCCGAGCGCACCACCATTTTCGACGACGTGGTCGTTCGTGTCAGCCCCAGCTACGCTCTGGCTATGCACATCGACACCGACGAGTGCAACGCCGCCGCCGCCTTTGGCGAGATCTACGGCGAGATCGTCCACGACTAAGGTCGTGAGGTAATCGAATACCACGCATTCCCACAACATAACTGAAAGGTAACACCGCACCGACATGAAGATTCTTTTTCAAGGCGACAGTGTCACCGACGCGGGACGGGATCGAAGTCAATCGGCCGACATGGGCGAGGGCTATCCCCGATACGCCTCGGCTATGATCCAGGACTCCTACCCCGATACCGAATTCGAATTCGTGAATTTGGGCATCAGCGGCAACCGTACCGAGCACCTGATGGCGCGTCTCGAGTCGGACTTCATTGAAGTTCAGCCCGATATCGTGTCCATTATGATCGGCATCAATGACGTGTGGCATCACTACGCATTTGAGTTCGTGGAGACCACCGACGAGCAGTTCGAGAAAAACTACCGCACCGTTCTGGACGCCATCAAGTCCCGCACCAACGCACGCATCCTCATGATCCAGCCCTTCCTGCTGGAGACCGTAGACCCTGCCAAGCAGATTCTCTGCGAGGAGCTTGCGCGTAAGCAACAGATCATCCGTAAGCTGGCTGACGAATACGCAGACGTATACCTTCCCTTGGACGAGGTGCTTCACACCGAGACCGACGAGAAGCCTGCCTACTATTCCGCCGACGGAGTTCATCCCACGCCCGACGGTGCTTGCTGCATCGGCGAGGCATATCTAAGAGCCGTCGCTCCGCTGATCGAGCTTCTATCTAAAGAAGACCGTTGACGTTGACGATTGTCCGTCCTTTGCATCACGGCGACCGCCCATGCCCCCTTCCGGGGGGCGCTCCCCTGCGGGGGAATCCATTTTGATCCATGAA
>JAZOOM010000275.1:0-3289 GCA_045655025.1 Eubacteriales bacterium
CGACACCCTACAGGGGCGTGCCCCCGGTCTGGGCATCGTCTTCGGAGGTACGCCCCAGTTTTTGGAGGATCCCCGCCGAGGCCTGTTCTCCTACGAGGCTCTGCGCTCCCGTCTCTGCGACAGCCGTTTTGCCTTGGAGGGGTTCAAGAACCTCATCGGCCCCGTGATCCGTCTGCGCCGTTTGGCCGACGACGAGCTGCTGGCTCTGATCCGCCGCGTGACCGCCCTCTATGCCCAGTTCTACAACTGGGACTGCCGCATCACCGATGCCCAGCAGCTCTCCTTCCTCAACCTCTGCCTCTCCCGCGCGGGCGCGGACAGCATGATCACCCCCCGTGAGATGCTCCGCGACTATATGACCGTCCTGAACATCCTCATGCAGAACCCCGAGGCCACCTTCGAGCAGGTGGTGGGGTCGGCGGTGACCCTGAAGCACGCCGATGATGACGATGACGGGGATGCGTGGGCGCCCACGGCGGCGGAGAAGGGAACGACTCCCGTGACAGCGGAGAATAAGAAAAAGTTTAATCCCGAAGACGTAGATTTTTGATAGGAGGGTGACCATGCTTCAAAAACAAAAGGATCTTGATCCCGCGACCCTCAAAGGCCAAAAGCTACGCACCGAGTTTTTTTACCAAGCTCTGGGGATCAGTATCTTGCTGGTTCTTGTCCCCATCCCCTTCCATCTGCTTGGCGTACTCGAGTATGCAAGAATTTTTGTCACCATTATCTGTGCCGTGGAGCTTCCCATCTTTCTGATCGCCACGATTGGATGCTACAAGAAGATCTTTTTCGTCATCACCGAGGACACCCTGTATTTCTTTCGCGCCGAGGCCGAGCTGCGGAAAGACCCCGACTCTCGCAAAAAGACCCACTACCAAGGAAATGGCAGTGTGCCCCTCTCCGAGATCCGTTCCATGAAGGTGACCTACCTGTATCCACACTCCAAGCACCGCACCCCTCGCCTTGTTTTGGAAGGGGAGGGCTTTACGATCACCGCCACGGGTGAAGGAAAGTACGCCATGTGGCGTATCCGTAAGGCACAGGCAAAGCTTGCGGGCATGAGTCCTACCGCCATCCCGCCCGCCGCTCCCGCCACAGATACCGTTACCTCCGAGGAAACGTATGTCCGTGAAGGGCTTTTCGATGAGGTCTGGACGCTTTTGGAATCCGACTCCGCCCCCGACTTTTTTGAGGAAGGAATCACCATCACCGAGTGCATCTTCCGCGAGGAGGACGGTATGATCGACCTGGTTGTAACCCGCAACGGGCAGACCGTCTGCTTCAATATCGACAATGATACGGTTTTTATGTCCGATAACGACAGCGATGCCGACGAGATGATGGAGCTGACCGAATTCGCCGATCTTTCCGATCTGCAAGTCCGCATGAATCATTTCGTCATGACCCATACGAAAAGCACCCTGTTCTAAAGTTTTTGGAATTCCTAAAACCTTTTTACAAAAAGGTTTTAGGCCGCCGGAGGCCGTTCCCCCCGCTCTCCAGAAAGGAGCCCGTCATGCTCTACACGCTTACCGTTCGTGCTTCCAATCGCTACGCCTACGCTTGGCGGGATCGCAGTTTCGGAGGCTTTGACCGCACCCCCTGCCCCTCCTGTGGGCGTGAAATTGCCACTTTTCTTCCCCGTACAGCTCCCTGCTCCTATGAGGTGGAGGGCGGGGCGAAATATCCCGACTTTTTGGAGTATACAGGTGTCCCTGTGGGAGACTTTCTCTGCTCCGCGCGGGTGATTGACCTGTTTGGCGAGGCGGGTATCAGCGGACTGGGAGAGGTTGAGCCTGTGACTGTCCTGCGCACAGCGGGAGCAAACGCCGAGTCTGTGACCGAGCCCGTCTATTACCGCGCTTCCATCACAGGCAGAGCCGAGCTTGACCTCCCCGCCATGAAGCTGAAGAAAAAGAACCTCTGCCCCGCCTGCGGTCAGTTTGGTTGGAGCCGTGAGCGGCTGTATACCTTTCCCGCCGCCTTGGATATGGAGACTTGGAGCGGCCACGACCTCTGTCGTGTGGGAGATTTCCCCGCCGTTCTTGTGTGTAGTGAGCGGGTGGGTGAGGTCATCCGTAAACATAAGCTCACGGGCGTGGAGATCAAGCCAATCGAGGATATGTTTCGCGCTTTTTGAAAGGAGATCGCCGTGAAGTATGACATTTTCTTCCCCACACCCATAGAAAGTATCACCGACCCTACCAATGACAACGTGGACGTGTGCGTGACCACCGCAGATGGTGAATCCTACACGTTGGTCTTTATCACACCCGACAATCTGAAATCCTTGATGGAATCCAACCATGAAGATTTTATATCGCCATCTTTCAAGTATATCGTCGTAAAGCGCATTGACGAAGGCACCATCCGCCGCGCATTGGACGAGATCATGCGTGATCCTGCCATTCTTGCGTACCACGGAAAAGATTAACCCTTGTCTTAAAGTTTTTTGGAATTCCTAAAACCTTTTTTCAAAAAAGGTTTTAGGCCGCCGGAGGCCATTCCCCCGCTCTCCAGAAAGGAGCCCCCATGACCGAAGCCGACCGCATATTTTCCCGCTTCCCCGAATTCATCCGTGAGTACATCTTCACCCACCGCTGGGAGTCCCTGCGAGGGGTACAGGTGGCGGCGGCGAGGACGCTGTTCCTCACGAATCACCACCTCCTGCTCACCTCCTCCACCGCCAGCGGCAAGACCGAGGCGGCCTTTTTCCCCATCCTCTCCGACCTCTGCGAGAATCCGCCCGCGAGCGTGGGAGCCCTGTACATCTGCCCTCTGAAATCCCTCATCAACGACCAGTTCGGGCGCATGGAGGAACTTCTGGACATGACGGGCATCCGCGTCACGCGTTGGCACGGGGACGTGGCGCAGTCCCACAAGAAAAAGTTGCTGGAAAAGCCCTCGGGCATTTTGCAGATCACCCCCGAGTCCTTGGAGGCCATGCTGATCAATCGCTCCAATGATATTTTGCGCTTGTTCGGTGATCTCCGCTACATCGTCATCGACGAGATCCACACCCTCACGGGCACGGATCGAGGCAACCAGATCATCTGCCAGCTCTCCCGTATGGGCCACCTCATCGGCCGTACCCCCCGCCGCATCGGGCTGTCGGCCACCATCGGTGATCCGGGCCTCGCCGCCGATTGGCTGGCGGGGGACACGGGCATCCCCGTGGACGTGCCTACCTTCGAGGAAGGGAAGATCAAGTGGCGGTTGGGTCTGGAGCATTTCTACGTCCAGAATCCCAAAGATAACCAAGCCGCCGAGCCCGCCGATTCCCAAC
>JAZOOM010000276.1:0-5064 GCA_045655025.1 Eubacteriales bacterium
AGGTGCCTCGGTTTCGGGCTCCTGCGTGGTGATCTCCTCGGTGGTCTCCTCCGTCTCTGCGGGAGGATCGTCATAGCGCAGACGGTAGAGCTTACCCTCGCCCGCGCGGAAGCTGTCCTCCAAGGAACCGCTCGAAATGTCCACAGGCACGTACTCACCGGTGAAGGGATCGAAGTACTCCATCCACTTCACACCGGAGTCGGCAGATACGTCGAAATCACAGCCGGCCTTCCGCCTGGAATTCTTGTTGAAGAGCATGATGTAGGTCTCTTCCCCATCCTTGGACTCCATCTGGCTCACAATGAAATCGTTCCGTCCGTCGGGTTGGAGGAAGTAGTCCTCGGGAAGATATTCCACACCCGAGATGCCCTTTTGCACGTGGTAGGCGTGAACCGTGTCCAGATTCATCAGCACGGAGGAAAGACCTCTGACCTCCCAGTTCAGCTCACTCCATGCGGCGAAGAGCTCGGGGTCGCGGATGGTACCGTCACGGTAGATAATGGAATCGCGGAAGCCCTCACCCTCGGTATCGGAGGAGCCGGGGCAGACCAGATTGAACCAGGAAAGAGCCTTAAAGCCGTAGGCCAGATAGCCGTAGACGTTCCAGCGCATCTCGTCGGCGGTAGGCATACGGGTGCCGTTCCAAGCCGTGGACTGCGGGAACGCGTGGGTCTTGAGCTTGCCATTCTCGTAGGCCACCTTGCGGAGCACCTCCATGTCGGCAAAGATGTCGGTCAGCACCACCCCGCCGTCACGGAAGGGGTAGTAATCGTGGGACAGGTACTCGATGTTTTCGGCCCCAATGGTCCGGACGAAATTGGTGACGTGCTCCTCATAGGTACCGCCCAGCGCCCATGCGGGGGCGTAGCTTGGGAAAAGGTTGGTCAGAGGGTAACGGGTCTGATCCTGCTCGCGGTAGAGCTTGGACAGACGGGCGATCTCGGGGAAGCGATCGGCGGTAGGCTCGTCCACCACGTGGTAGCCAATACAATGCTCCTTGCCGGCGGCGTACTCCACGCCAATGGCGACATTGGCCTCAGCCATACTGCCGTTCATGAGGTAGATCATGTTGCGCTTGGCGTACTGCTCCTCCACATTCTCCCAGTAGGCGGCATCGAACATAGCACCTGCGCCAAAATCCCGGGGGAACATATTGAAGTTGATACCGGCGGCGGCCATCTGATCCAGCTGGTACTCGTAGCTGTCGATCTCAAAGGAGTAGAAGGTCACCCAAGAGCCGATGAGCAGATCGTCGGAGGTAACGTCGTCGGCCATGAGCTGAGCGCGGTAGGCCGCCTTCTTGGCCTCGTACTCGGCGTCAACGGACTCCTCAGCGGTGACAGCCATGGGCAGAGCCATGGTCAAAAGGCAGGAAAGAAGCAGGATGACTGCCAGAATGCGGTACAGGTTCGATGATTTCATAATGGGTCTCCTTTCGTTGATGCGCATGATGCCCTGTAGGGTCATTATAGCATAATCTCCTTGAATCTACAAGAGATTTTTCTCATGTTTTTCATTTTCGGCAACCTGAACAAATGCCCCGCCCCCACCCTACGCCGAGGGCTTTGCTCCGCCCCACAAAAACAGGGATGAAAAATTGTGTATCTTGTCTATTTCCTTTTGGAGGGAAATGTGGTATGCTTATGGTGGAGTCATCCCTGACCGGGAGAAAATTTTCAGCTGTAACCCGATTATGATCGCTCGCCCCGTAGCCCCGTGCGCGGCGGCAGCAGCTGTGGCTCTGAAATGAAAGGAAAAGATCTGACCCCTTAAACACATTGCGAATGTGAGGTGAATCATATGCTTGGTGCGATTTTAGGC
The DNA here is from genome assembly GCA_045655025.1 of Eubacteriales bacterium. GTDB lineage: Bacteria > Bacillota > Clostridia > Oscillospirales > CAG-272 > CAMEON01. The sequence goes on from JAZOOM010000276.1 coordinate 1,822, forward strand.
GACATCGTGGGAAGCAGATTCGAGTTTATCGATGATTTCAAGCGCCCCAAGGATTTCCTACTGTTTACCCCCTCCTGCCACCCGACGGATGACAGTCTCATGACGTTGGCGGTGGCGCAGGCCCTCCTGCTGGCCAAGGGGGATCTTACCGTTTTGAAAAGTCAAGTGATCCGCTCCATGGTTCAAGTCGGACGGAAGCATCCCAACGTGGGCTGGGGCGGAAGATTCTACCAATGGCTGTTCCGGGATGAAGGAGCCGCCCCCATGAACAGCTTTGGAAACGGCGCGGGCATGCGGATCAGCCCCGTCGGCTGGATAGCGGACAGCGAGGAGGAGGTACGCACACTCTCCGAGACCGTCACCGCAGTGTCCCATAATCACCCCGAGGGCCTGAAGGGCGCGGAGGCCGTGGCCATGGCGGTCTACCTGGCGCGGATCGGCGGGAGTAAGGAGGAGATCCGCACAAGAATGCAGGCCTACTACCCCAAGCTCGCGGACAGAAGCTTCACCATTGAGAGCATCCACGGCCAATACGGATACGACGACGAGGGTCAATGGGTCACCTGCCAAGGCAGTATCCCCCAAGCGCTGATCGCGTTTTTGGACAGCGAAAGCTTCGAGGACGCCATTCGGAACGCGATCTGCATCGGCGGGGATTCGGATACCATCGGCGCCATGACAGGCTCCATTGCGGAGGCCTATTACGGGATCCCCTATGAGCTGGAGGACAAGGCACTATCCTACCTGCCCGACGATCTGCTGAGTATTTACTACGCGTTCCAAACCGTCAAAAGAAAACGGATCAAGCCGTAACAGAGCCGAAACGGCTCCCTTCCCTCCCTCTACGCAAAAAACGCTCCTCCGCGCGGAGGGGCGTTTTTGCGTGTGGATAAAGAGGATCCGGCTCACTTCCGATAAAAGCTGTTCCCTCCGATGAATTCCCGCACGATGCTCGTCGGCGGGATCTCGTCATCCACGTCGGCCTCATGAATGAAATTCAAGATCTTGACCATGGCGCGGACTTGGCTGTAGCACTCCTCCGAGGGCTCCACAGCGCGGAGCAGAGGGAAAATGTGCTTCTTCAAAACCGCCAACTCGTACAGAGTGGAGCTGTTGAAGATCACGTCGGCGTTCTCCTGGTAAGGGTAGATCCACCGCTCCTCCCCGCGGCGAACCGAATCCCACATAGCCAGCGTCTGCTGTACCGAAGCCCCCCTCGTCTCATAATCCCGTACGATGCGGCGGAGCAGACGAAGGTAACTGCAAGGGATGCGGCTGTGAAGATCCAGATTCAAGGGCATGAGGGGAGAAACGTACACGCGGAAGATCAGCTCGGGCGGAAGATCCGCGGGCAAAAGCGCGGGATTGAGACCGTGAAGTCCCTCCACAATGATGACGGAATCCGCGGACAACCGCAGGCGGTACCCCGCCCACTCCCGCTTCCCCGCCTTGAAGTTGAAGCGGGGGATCTCCACCTCTTCCCCGGCCAAAAGGGCGGTGAGATGTTCTCCGAAGAGCTCGGTGTCAATGGTGTTGATGTGCTCCAGATCCACCGAGCCGTCGGGAGCAACGGGGATTTTGTCCCGATCCAGATAGTAGTCGTCCAGACTCATGAGGATGGGACGCTTGCCGTACACCCGAAGCTGGGTGGCCAAACGATTGGCCGAGGTGGTCTTGCCCGAGGAGCTGGGTCCCGCCAGCATGACAGCCTTGGCTCCCCGCTCACAGATCATATCCGCGATCCCCGCGAACCGTTTTTCGTGTAACGCCTCGTTGACGCGGATCAGCTCCCGCAGATCCCTGTGCCCCTCCGAATCGGTCAGCTCATTGAGATCGGCCACCGTCTCACACCGCATGAGCTCCCCCCACCGCTTCCCCTCGGTGTAGACCTGGAAGAAATGGGGCTGCTGGCAAAAGTCCGACACGCGGCTCGGGTCTTGGGTATCGGGATACACGAATATGAACCCCTCGGGAGCGGACAGCAGGGCAAAGGAGCGCAGATACCCCGTAGTGGGTGCCAGCTCCCCATGGTAGTACTCCATGAAGTCCCCGTCGCCGTACACGTCCAGCGTGTCCTTTTGGCGGTACGCAAACAGCCGCGCCTTATCGGATTGCCCCTGAGCGGCGTAGTAGGCGATGGCCTCAGCCGTGGGCACACGGCGGCGGCACAGGCGCGTATCCGCGGCCACAATGGCATCTACCTCCCGCCGAAGAGCCTCCACCGAAAAGGCGGGTGCTCCCGTCACGCGGATATACATCCCCGTCCCCACGGTGCAGGTCATTTTGGCCGTAGCGGCGGGCCACAGACGGCGAATGGCCAAAAACAGGATGAATTGGGCGGTGCGGGTGTAGACCTCCTGCCCCATGGGATCGGTGTAACGCACCAAGCGCACCACTCCCTCCGAAGCAGCCATAGCCTTGCGGACAGAGGTTCGGTCGGGGGTCACGTCCTTTTGCCGCAGGGGTATGTAGTTCAGCGTGAACAACCGTCCCGCGATCTTGGCGGCAATGGGATCTGCGGCAAGGTTTCCCTTGAAAAGTCCCAGGGACTTGACCATATCAAACAAGGATTCCTCGGGCTTGGGAGTCACGGGATATCCGTCTATAAACAGTTTCATTTGATCTCCTTTCTGCTTTTATCGAGTCATGATTCAGCCATCCTTCGAATTTGGGTTTATCGTTCCGATAAACCCAAAATGAAATCCGCCAAAGGCGGGTGAAATCCGTCAGAGGACGGATGAAATCCTCCCTACGGTCGGGTATCGGAAGAAACCCTACAGGTTTCAATTTTCATTTAAATGGACAAATCCGAAGGATTTGTACCTTAATCCGCCCAAAGGGCGGATTTCACTTGCGCAAAGCGCAAATGAAATCCATCCGTAAGGATGGATTTCATCCGCCCTAGGCGGATTTCATTATTCCCGTCCTCTCTGCGTCTTTCATACATCATATGCCGTGAGAAAACAAAAAATGACTACGCGGCTCAAAAAACCGGTAGTCAACCATTCACGGGTGGTTTGTAGAAACGCTTGCCCTGATGCAAGCATATACCTGACGGAATATGAACGCCCTTCGGCGGTATATACAGTATACCATATACGGAGAATTTTGTCAATACCCCCCGACAAATCTCCCCCCGCCATCCCTGAATACGGTTGACAAATCTGTGCTTTTATGCTATAATTCCCATGAAAAAACGTAGCGAAAGGAATATCCTATGAGCAAGCATACCCCCGTCAAGCT
>JAZOOM010000277.1:0-20465 GCA_045655025.1 Eubacteriales bacterium
CCCATTCGGTTACAAGAACGGTTCTCATTGTCCAAGCCAACATAAAGGATATACTGTCATGAAACTGCTTATTTCGGGTCTCTGCGGCCACATGGGCACCGAGGTGGCCAAGCTGGCTCTCGCCGGCTGCCGCGGTGCGGATCCCGCCGCCACGGTGGGCGTGGACGTGAACGCCTGCGGTGCCGAGGGGATGCCCTGCGCCGTGAGCTTTGAGGCCGCCACCGACCCCGTTTTTACCACCGCCGACTGCATCGTGGACTTTTCCCACCATTCGGCTACCCCCGCTCTGCTGGACTACGCCGTAGCCAACAACATCCCCGTCGTGTTGGCTACCACGGGGCACACCGAGGCGGAGAAGGACGCCATTGAGGCCGCCGCCGCTTCCATTCCCGTGTTCTTCGCCGCCAACTTCTCGTTGGGCGTAGCCCTGCTCATCGACACCGCCCGTCAGGTGGCCGCCGCCATGCCCGACGCCGAGATCGAGATCATCGAGAAGCACCATAACCGCAAGCTGGACGCGCCCAGCGGCACGGCTTTGGCCATTGCCAACGCTCTTTGCGAGGTGCGACCCAATGCCACCATCCATAATGGGCGCAACGGCTTCGGTAAGCGCACTCCCGAGGAGATTGGCATCCACGCCATCCGCATGGGCAACATTGTAGGGGAGCATGAGGTCATCATCGGCACCCCCAATCAGACCATTACGCTGAAGCATGAGGCACACGACCGCGCCCTCTTCGCCGAGGGAGCCTTGGCCGCCGCCGAGTTCCTTTGCAAAGGGAAGAACGCGGGGCTGTATAACATGACCGATCTGGTTAAGGCCTGAATTATGGCAACAAAACGGTATCCGTTGCTCTATGCGATAAATCAAGAGGGAAACCTTGTCCATGTAGACAAAGTTAAGAACGGGCAGGAGTGTAAGTGTAAGTGTCCTGCATGCGGAGAGGATTTGGTGGCCAAACATGGCAATAGCGGTAGACTTCATCATTTTGCTCACGCATCAGGGAAAGACTGTGAGCACGCCTATGAGAGCTCTTTGCATTTAGCGGCGAAACAAATTTTGGAAGAAACTAAAAAGATGTATATACCTGCCGTATATATCAGCTTTCCCCATTCTAACAAAAAGCCAATCCTACTTTCTCCTCCGAAAGAGATTGACATTGATTCGGTGGTGTTGGAGGAGCGTTTTAGTGATTTCGTGCCCGATATTGTAATTAAATCGGATGAACGGTTTCTAATCGTAGAAATCTTTGTTACACACGCTATAGATAAAGAAAAATTAGCGAAGATAGAGAACGAAAACATTTCAACCATAGAAATTGATCTGAGCGATTTAGATAGAAACATTTCCTTGGATGAGTTGTCACATATTTTAGTGGAAGATGTTCAAAGAAAACATTGGATACATAACGCAAAAACAATACACTTACGAAAAAAATTCTTTGACAAATCTCAAAATTATGTCGTAAAGTCCGTTCCGGGTTCGTTGCCCGGAAGTCCGGCTGAAATTGTATTCGATTGCCCTATGCCTACCAGAAAATTAGACGGAAGAATGTGCGCGGATTATTGGTTTGACTGTGTTCGGTGTCCTTTTTGCATAGGTGTTCTCCATAACAAAGGTGAAGAAACGCGTGTTCAATGTACAGGTAGGGAGTTCATAGCCGATTATGAAGATTTTTTTATTAAAAGAGAAGAACGGATAATTAAGAACAAAGATAGTATGACGCTCCCATTTCTTGATCGCTACAACAGAACAATTAAGGCGCTAGAAGAAGGTGCTTTGGGTGATTGTCCAAATTGCGGCTATGCACTCCGTGAAAGAAACGGAAGATTCGGAAAATATTTTGCCTGTTATATGCGCCCACACTGTAAGTTGTCCATATGGTATGATTCTAAAAAGGATGAATACCAGTATAAAAATGAATAATTTGGGTTGCATTCGAAAGGATTGCTTATGAAAATTGCTATTTACGGCTACGGCAACTTAGGCCGCGGCGTGGAAGCCGCCATGCGGCAGAATCCCGACGTGGAGCTGATCGGCGTGTTCTCCCGCCGCGATCCCGCCACCGTCAAGACCCGCACGGGTACCCCCGTGTACGCCGCCGCCGACATTCTGAATTTTAAGGACAAGATCGACGTGCTCATCCTCTGCGGAGGAAGCGCCACCGATCTCCCCGAGCTGACCCCCGCCCTGGCCAATGATTTCTGCGTGGTGGACAGCTTCGACACCCACGCCAATATCCCTGCCCACTTCGCGAGAGTGGACGCCGCCGCCAAGGAGGGAAACACCCTCTCTCTGATCTCGGCGGGCTGGGATCCCGGTATGTTCTCCATCGCCCGTGTCTACGCCCAGGCCATCCTCCCCGAGGGGCAGGACTACACCTTCTGGGGCCGCGGCGTGAGCCAAGGCCATTCGGATGCTATCCGCCGCATCCCCGGTGTGGTGGATGCGAGACAGTACACCGTCCCCGTCCCCGAGGCGCTGGAGGCGGTAGGCCGCGGTGAGAAGCCCACCCTGACCACCCGCGACAAGCACACCCGCGAGTGCTACGTGGTGGCCGCCGAGGGTGGTGACAAGGAGGCCATCCGGGAAGCTATTGTCACCATGCCCAACTATTTTGCCGACTACAACACCACCGTCACCTTCATCACCGCCGAGGAAATGGCGCGGGACCACGCAGGCCTCCCCCACGGCGGCGAGGTCATCCGCAACGGCCGTACCGGCATCCACGGGCTCTCCACCCACACCATCCGCTACAGCCTCCGTCTGGACTCCAACCCCGAGTTCACCGCCTCCGCCATCGTGGCCTTTGCCCGCGCGGTGTACCGCATGAAGCAGAGAGGCAGAACCGGCTGTATCACGGTGCTGGACGTCGCCCCCGCCGATCTGTCCCAACTCTCCCCCGAGGAGCTGCGGGCACATATGCTCTGATGAAATGAATAGAGATACAGAAATCCCGCCGAAGGCTTGACCCTCGGCGGGATTTTTGGTGTAATGGGAGCTTCAATTTGGGGTTTGCCGTGGTGTTGAGGTTGTCAATAACCCTTGTAGGGAGCGGTGCCCTCACCGCTCCGCCACGAAAAACATACTCATACTTTTTGGGGCTCTATGGTCACACTCCAAATCTGTTTGACCGTGAAAAACGGAAATTTCAAGGTTGCGGAGCGGTGAGGGCACCGCTCCCTACGGCTGACATTTTATACGTCCCGTTAATCCCTACGTCCTCTCATATCACCTCGCTCATTACCCACATGACGCAGAACACCGCTGTCACCACGATGTGAAGCACAGGCAGAAAGCTGAACCGCCCCAACCGCTTGCGGACAGCGGTCACCTTTGCTGCCACGACGTAGGGAATGACGTAGGTTCCCGCCAAGACCATGGTGACTACCGCGCAGACCACCGTCCACGGGGAATACTGCTCGGCGGTCATGCCGATGTTGGCCAGCGAGATCAGAGAGCCGAGGATTGAAATAAGGGATAGAGGAATGGGCAGGGCTTGCAGAATCATGACTACCCACATAAGGGGCTTACTTTGCGCCGCTTTCATGATGACACTCTCTTACAACAGTTTCCGCCGAATATACTTCACTGTCTTCTCGGGGGTCTTCTTCTCGTAGACGTCGTACCTGTCGAAGTTGCTGAAGGTGCCGCCGTCACTGCCCGACCAGCCGATGAGCCACACGCCCTTGAGGTCGTCCCCCAGAGTGTCGCTGTCGGACTTGAAGCGGAAGACGTGGAAGGTCTCGCCCTTCTTTTTGGTCACGCCCAAAAGCTCGATTTCGTCGGGCTCCTTGCCCAGCTCGGTGGGGTAGGTGAGCCAGCGCACCATGTTGCTCTTGGCCAGGTAGGCAGGGTCGCGGAGCTCGGCGGGGAAGTAGTCGGTCATGTTGTGCTGCCTGAGCAGATGGTAGGTCATGTCGGCGTACGTGGCGTTATGCGCCAACAGGGAGATCGCCATGTTGAAGGGCTTGCCATCGGAAGGCTTTCCGTTCACCAACAGGAGGGTGGAGAGGGCATAGAAGCTGACGTTCTCGTCATCCAGCTCGAACAGATCCGCAAGGAGGGCTTCCAGCTCGGGGTGGGCGGGGGCGTTGTGGAGAATGGCTCCGGCGGCATCGCAGAGAAATTCCAGCGTATCCAGCATTTCTTGGGTCAGGGCACCATTCTTCCGCGCCTCGGCAAAGCGAGTCAGCTCGGAGACGGCGTATTTGGCCAGTACGGCCTTGGCATCGTTGGATAGCCGCTGTACCTGTCCCTTGTAGTGGACGAGCCCTTGCCAAAGCTGACCCTTGTGGAACTCGTCCTTCAGAGGCGCGGCCATGCAGAGGATGCGCTCCATGTCGGCCTCGGTGGGATTTCCCTTGAAGGCTTCGTCGATGGCGTTTTCCAAAAAGCGCTCCTTGTTGCAACGCTCGATCACCCGTTGAATCATTTCCACCTTGTCGCGGGGCATGGCGGCGGGAGAATCGTAGCAGACGGTGACCAGCCCTATGAGGGCATCCATAAGGCCGAAGATCTCGTCCTTCTCGCGGTAGCACTCCGCCTTGTTCAGCAGGGTGGGAATGTTTTCCAGCTCAGAGAGGACGTACGCGCCGATCTCCTCGCGGTCGGCGGGGGAGGGCTTTTTCTTGGCGGAGGACAAGACGCGACCCAGATAGGTCAGCAATTGGCTCTTGTCGTGGAGGGTTTTGGCGGTTTTGGCGGCGTTGATGACGTTGGTGAAGGGGGACATGGCGCACTCCTTTCGTTGTGGAAAAATGAAGAGGGAATTAAGGCCGCAGACCCATACCGCCCTCCAGAGTCAGGGTCTCACCGTTCATATACTTGAGGTCGGGATGGGTCAGGAGTACACAGGCGCGGCCGATCTCATCCTCGGGGTCGCCGTAGTGGCCGGCGGGGGGCATCTTCACGTTGGCCTTGAAGGCCTCGGGGTAGGCCTGCTCGAACTTCTCCAGCTGGGCCGTCCAAGCCAGAGGGCAGACGATGTTGGTGTTGATGCCGTCCTTGGCCCACTCGGTGGCGGCCACGCGGGACAGGCCTCGGATGCCCTCCTTGGCGGCGGCGTAGGCGCATTGACCGTAGTTTCCGAACAGACCCGCGCCGGAGGCAAAGTTGATGATGCTGCCCTTTGTTTCCTTGAGGTAGGGGTAGCAAGCCTGCATGTAGTAGAAGGTGGCGTACAGGCCCGAGTAAATGGCCAGGTCGAACTGCTCGGTGGTGTGATCCTGGATGGTCACGCCCGATGCGGAGGCCTGGGCGTTGTTGATGAGGACGTCGATGCGGCCGAACTCCGCCATGGCGGCATCCACCACAGCCTTGGCGGTGGCGGCGTTGTCAGCCCCCGCGGAGATGTCGGCGGGGATAGCCAGCACCTTCACGCCGTAGAGACGCTCCAGCTCTTCCTTGGCTTTCTCCAGCTTGGGCACCTGACGGCCCGTGATGACGAGGTTGGCACCCTCCTTGGCGAAGGCGGTAGCGATGCCGTAGCCGATGGAGCCGCAGCGGCCGTCGGAAAGAGTGGCGTAGCCTGCGCCGGTGATGATGGCGGTCTTGCCTTGCAGATGATTGTTGTTCATGGTTGGTTCTCCTTTATATAGGTTGGTGATGTTTATCCGTTCCAGATATACGCGTCCGCTCGGTAGATGCGGACGGGGTAGATGCTCCCCTCCGAGCAGGTGACGATGTAGTACATGTCTCCCTCCTTGGCCAGAGCCACCTGGGTGGGGGAGGGGTAGTATTTGGCCATGCCCTCGAAGTAGAACACGTCTCGCCCCAGATGGCTGTGTCCGTCGTTTTTCTCCCGCTCGTCGTAGGAAATGGTGTCCAGGCGGCGCTTGACGATGTGGATGTCCTCGGGGCGCAGGGGCTTGGGCTTGTGGCAGAGAATGAACACGCCTGCGGCTGTGATCATGAGGGCGACAAGCCAGAACAGGGCGCAGACAATGATCCCCACAATGAACTCCGCGCCTTCTCCTCCGGAGATGAGGTACATAAGGAGGGTGGCGAACAGCGCGCCGATGGGGGGGATGACGATCATGAAGGGGGCGGCGATCTTGCCGAAGCTACCGCTGTCCTGCATATCGTGGATGACCAGCTCGGGTGTCAGGATCTGCTTGCGGGTCTCGCTGTATTGGTATGCCATGGGCTTTTCCTCGATTACGGTGCGGAGTGATCCGATGGGGAGGCAATAACGGCTTGGATCTGCTTGACCCATGCGGCACTCTTGGAGACCACGACCGTGACCATGCCCCCGTTTCTCATGGTGATGACGAGTATATTCCGCTTGGAGGACGCCAATAAAATATCATCCGTGGGGATGGCAAAATCGTTCTTGGCGTGGTTGAATTTATGGGGATAGAATTCCAGCCCCTTTTCGGTGAAGAACAGCCAGCCGCCGATGCCCTGCCAGGTAGCTCCGCCCTCACAGATGATGGCGCGGTCTTGGGAGATCTCGGCTCGGGTGGCGGCGAATTTCCTTTCGATCCCCCGTGTCATAAGGGACATGATCCCGCCGAACAGAAGACCCGAGAGGATGCCCCCCGCAAGACCGAGGGGAACGCCGTAGCGGATGATGAAAAGCAAGCTCATGGGCAGACCGAAGCTGACGGTGGTGATGAGGAATTCCTTTAGGCCGTTGCGATAGATCATGGGGATACCTCCTGTGGGAGATTGGGATTTGTGTAATCTTCAAATTTGGGTTTGTCGGTGAGGGGGCACGGCCTCCGGCGGCTTAGAACCTTTTTGAAAACATACTCGCTTACGCTCGGGGCAAATTTGCCTACGGCAAAGTTTGCGAAAGTTCTAAGAACTCCAAAAACTTTCAAAAATATATTGATAAATATGGTTATTTAAAGATTTTTGGAGATCCAAGAACCTTTTGCAAAAGGTTCTTGGCGGGTGCAGGGCAGAGCCCTGCCGTCCCCGTTAAACAGCAATTTGAAGTATCGACTGAATCGTTACCTTATCTTATTATAGCACAAATGTGAGAAAAAAACAAGCCTTTATGTGTCGAGTTGCTTGGTTTGTGCGGTGGCTGTCAGCCTTTTTCAATCATATACCGCAGATGCTTGACCGCCGTTGCCGCGCGGATGAGGTATGCCTCGTCGGTCATGCCCTCGTATTTGGTGGCTTTCCGCTTCATTTCCAGGATCAGGGGAACGGAGGGGGCGGAGCGGAGGGTGGCGGCTACGTAGGTAAAGTCCAGGGAGCCGTCGAAGGGGATGAGGTGGGTATCCTTGTTCAGGATGCCCTCGTTGTCCTGGATGTGGGTACAAATGAGGCGATCCCCGAAGAGGGGCATATACCGTCTGCCGGGGGTGAAGCAGCCCTCGTGGCCGCAGTCCCAGCAGAAGCCCACGTGGGGGGCGTCGCGGAACTCCTCGAAGGCCCAGGCGATGTTGGCCAGCTTGCGCTGGTTCTCAAAGGCGATCTTCACGCCCTTGGCGGCGGCGTGCTCCACCAAGCGGATGAAGCGGGCGCGGCCGACGTCGGTGGGAGGCGGGGGATTGTCTCCGGCAGACAGGTGCACCACGGCGATGGGGGAGGCGATCTCGGCGCAGAGATCGACACAGGTCAAGAGCTGACGGAGGGTATCCTCGCCCTCGTCGCCCTCCTGCCAGATGGCGTTTATGATACCCTTGAAGGGGGCGTGGAGGGTATCGTAGGTAAGCCCTGCGGCGTGGACGGATTCGGCCTGCTTTCGGACCTTATCGGGGTTGGCGGAGGCGGAAAATACGCGGGTAAAACCCAGGTCTCGGATGTAGGTGCAGAAGGTGGGCAGATCCATTTCGGTACGGGCGCCCAGGTTGATGCCGATTTCTCTCATATAGTGCTCCTTTCGGTGAATTGGAAACGTGTTACGGGGTATGCGGCGCGCAGGTTCGGCAGATACAAAGATACAAGACACAAAAACCGAGCGAAACGGTATTTCATATCTTGTACCCTTGTCGTGTTGTATGTTGTGTCTTGTGGGGGAGTCGGGGCGTTAATCCAACTCCGTTGCGGCGAAGATCTCGTCCTTGACCCACTTCTGCAGGGCGGCCACGATCTCGGGTGCCTGTCTGCCCACGGGCTTGCCGTCGATCTCCACACAACGCAGGCCGGGGGCGGAGGAGGAGGAGATGAGGACTTCCTTGGCGTTCATCAACTCATCTACCGTGAAGGGAGTTTCGTTGACGGGAATGCCCAGCGCATGACAGGCGGTGATGAGGTGGGCGCGGGCGATGCCGGGGAGGATGAGGTTATCCAGAGGGGCGGTCTGGAACTCGCCCTTCTCGTTGATGATGTGGACGTTGGAGTGGGCGCACTCGGTCACGCGCGTGGGCATACCGCCAACAAGCTCACCGCCGCAGCCGCTCTGGCCGGGGGTGCGGTAGAGGATGGCCTCGTAGACCCCCGCGCGGGCGGCCTCTTGGCTGTACATGACGGCGGGGAGGAGATTGAGGGTCTTGATGTGGCACTGGTGGAAGCGGATGTCCTCGCGGAGGATGGCTTTCACTTCCATGCCGATGTTCTTGATGGCCATGGGCTTGAGCACCACCCAAAAATTACCCACCATGTCCTCGGGGTAGGTGTGGTTGCGGGGCTGGGTGCCGCGGGTGATCTGGAAGTAGACCTGCTGCTCGGGGTCGTCCACCTTGTTTACAAGATCGCGGATAAGGGCAGCCATTTCCGCCTTCCCCATGGGGATCTTGATGTCCACCATGGCCGCACTGCGGTAGAAGCGGTCGATGTGCTCCTCCAGAGCGAAGACCTTGTGGTTGCGGGTGAAGGTGGCCTCGTAGACACCGTCTCCGAAATAGTTCACTCGGTCGTTGAAGGGAACGGTCAGCTCGTCGAGGGGAGCGATACTCCCGTTGTAGTAGCCCAAATTCTGCATAAAAGTGCCTTTCTCGGGGGATGACCCCGTTTCAAGTTCTCAAAATGTTGGGGGCGTGCCGATATGGCCGAGATCGGCGTGGCACGCCCCGTAGGGGATTGGGAAAATTACTTCCCGGTGGCCTCCCGTTCGGTTTCCCGACGGGTCTTACGGAACACCAGAAGCTTACTGATGAAGTAGTTCAGGATGATGACCAGAACGGCGGCCACCAGCTTGAAGAGGTACTCGTTGAATCCCAGCCAGGTGCAGAACACGCCCATGATGAGCTCCTGCAAGAGCAGAGTCAGCACACGTCCGCCCGCAAAGGCGGCGATCTCGCAAACGATGGGGACAAAGCCGCGGCGCTTGCTCTCAAAGACCCAGATGCGGTTGGTCACGTAGGCGAAGGTGACGGCGGCCACCCACGCGATGACGTTGGCACCGTGGAGGAGGATGGGGGTGACATCAATGGCCTCGCCCCAGAAGTAGTAGAGGAGGAACGACACCGTCCAGTCAATGACGGTGGTCATACCGCCGAAGATGATGTAGAGGATGACGCTCTTGTGTTTTTTCAGAAATTCCAGCATTTTATCAGAAGCTTTCCTTTAGTTGATCTTGTAGGTAGTGCCCTGGGGGGTATCGATGAGGGTGACACCCTTGGCAGCCAGCTCGTCGCGGATGCGGTCGGCCTCAGCGAAGTTCTTGGCCTTCTTGGCGGCCTTGCGGGCGTCAATGGCGGCCAGGATCTCGGCTACGAAGGGATCGGCGGCAGCGGCGGCGCGCTCGGCCTCCTCGGCGGCCTTTTTCGCGGCCTCGGCGGCGGCCTTTTCGGCGGCCAGCTTGTCGCGGAGGGTGGCGGCGCGGTCCAGCAGACCCACAGACAGGACGGTATCGAAGTTGGCCAGCACAGCCAGCTTGGTGGCGTCGTTTACCTTGGCCTTCAGCACGTCGTAGATGGCGGTGACGGCCAGAGAGGTGTTGAGATCGTTGTCCAGAGCCTTGACGAAGCCCTCGCGGAGAGACTCGAAGGCGGCCTCGTCCACGGCCTCGCCGGAGTTGGGGTTCAGGGCGGCGATGCGGTTGATGAGCTTGTTGTAGGCGATGGTGGCGTTGTCCATGTTCTCCCAGGAGAAGACCAGGGACTTACGGTAGTGGGACTGGAGGCAGAAGAAGCGGTAGACCATGGGGTCGTAGCCCTTCTCTTCCAGCAGGGACACGGTGAGGAACTCGCCCTTGGATTTGGACATCTTACCGCCCGTGGTGTTCAGATGCAGGACGTGTACCCAGTATTTGCACCAGGGGTGACCGATATACGCCTCAGACTGGGCGATCTCGTTGGTGTGGTGGGGGAAGGCGTTGTCGATACCGCCGCAATGGATATCCAGATGCTCACCCAGATACTTCATGGAGATACCCGAGCACTCGATGTGCCAGCCGGGGTAGCCCACGCCCCAGGGAGAGGGCCACTTCAGCTCCTGATCGTCGAACTTGGACTTGGTGAACCACAAAACGAAGTCGGCCTTGTTGCGCTTGTTGCCGTCGGCCTCCACGCCCTCGCGGACGCCCACGTCCAGATCCTCCTCCTTGAAATCGTTGAAGATGTAATACTTCTCCAGCTTGGAGGTGTCGAAGTAGATATTACCGCCTGCCTCGTAGGCGTAGCCCTTCTCCATGAGGGTCTCGATGAGGTGGATGTACTCCTCGATGCAACCCGTGGCGGGCTGGACGATGTCGGGGGTCTTGATGTTGAGCTTCTCGCAGTCGGCGAAGAAGGCGTCGGTGTAGAACTTGGCGATCTCCATGACCGTCTTCTTCTCGCGGCGGGCTCCCTTGAGCATCTTGTCCTCGCCCTCGTCGGCGTCGGAGGAGAGGTGTCCCACGTCGGTGATGTTCATGACGCGGGTCACGTCGTAGCCGGCGTAGCGGAGGTACTTCTCCAGCACGTCCTCCATCATGTAGGTGCGGAGGTTACCGATGTGGGCGAAGTGGTAGACCGTGGGGCCGCAGGTGTACATGCTGACCTTGCCGGGGGTATGGGGGATGAATTCTTCCTTCTGGTGAGTTGCGGAATTGTAGAGTTGCATAGTCTTGCCTTTCTATGTTCAGAGGTAATTTACATAAGGGTTGCCAATCTCTTGGCGGCGTATACGGCGCGGGCGGCGTGGGAGAGTCTGACGGATCTGTCGGCGGGGAGATCGGAGGATTTCAGCTCCAGATTGATACATCGGTTGGAGGTGGCGAGAAAATCGCACAGGCGCAATCCTTCTGCGGCATCCTCCCAATCCACGCACCCGCCCAAGGGAGTGGATGCGGGACACTCAAAGGGAATGCGGTGGTTATCCTGCACACCGTCGTTATCATGGATGTGCAGACATCGCACCTTACCGCGTAGCTTTTCCAGCTCAACCGACTGGCAGAGTCCCGTGATGTTGGCGTGGCCGAAGTCCCAGCACACCATGGTGTCCAGCCTCTCGGCCAGATCCAATATATCGGCGGCGGTACTGCCGTAGACCGCCTCGGAGGGGTGGGTGGCGTAGGGCTTGCCCGTCATGTTCTCGATGCAGAGGGTGATCCCCAGCTTGCCCGCCAAGTCGCGGATGGGGGTGAGGAACTGTATATTTTCTGCGATCCAGAAGTCGCGGCTCCGACGGCTCTCATGCCGCACGATGGGGTGGATCACCGCGTCGGGGATCTTCAGCATGGCCGCCATGCGGATGCCGCAAGCGATCTCTCTTGAGAAGCGGTTCATGGCTACCGTATCGTCGGGGTTCGGCATGAAGAAGGGTAGGTGACACATGGGCAGAGTCAAGCCCTTGGCCGCGGCGCGGTTACCGAAGCTGTACAGCACCGAGCGGAGAATATCGTCGCCGTCGGGCTCCAGCTCGTCCAGAGACAGATCCACGCCGTCAAAGCCCGCGTCCGCGAGAAAATCCGCGGCGGCAGTCAGGGAGTATTTGCTTCCGTTTGAAGCGTAGGCGTGGTAGCGGGTGGGGACGGTGATGCGGACGCTCTCGCCGCTTCCCGTGAGGATACCCATATGGTCTTCCTCCTTTCGGTGAAAATTATAATCCATATTATTATAGCACGAAATGCGGGATTTGTCAAATGGTTTTGGGGGTGAAGTCCCTGTTTTTGCAGTTTTTATTACAAAAAAAGATCCAAAGCCCTCTCCACAACGGGATATGGGCTTTGGACGAAGGGAAAACGGGAAACATTACTCCATCTTCTGAAGCTTGCGGAGGATATTCGCGACCCGCTTGTTGAAGCTCTTACTCTCGGCCTTGTAAGCGGAAGTGAAATCCGCGCCATCGCTGAGCACCGAGGAGGCGAAGAGATTGGCAAAGCCCAGACTCTCAAAGTAGATGGCCATATCATAGGTGCGGTTCATGAAGATCATATCCAGCATTTCGGAGGACTCCACGTCCTGAACGTTGCGCACGGTCAGCATGGTATCGTAGAAGGCGGGCTTGACCACCTTCTGGGACAGGAGAACGTAGGTCTCCAGCACGTTCTCGAACAGTTCCATATCCCCGCGGGCGACCGAGGTGGGGATGGAGAGGGTGGAGCCGCTGCTGTGGATCCAAGTGGTATATTTCTCTTGGTTTGTATCGTACTTGGGCAAGGGGAGAACGCCGTACTCATCCTCCATTTCGGCGTTCAGAGCACCGAGGTAGCTGGCGGCCTCGCAGTAGAACAGGGAGCGTCCTTGCACAAACATATTCTTGGCCAGATCCTCGTAGAAGGAAGGCGCCACGTAGGTGGAGTGATTCTCATGAACGATGGAGCGGGCGATGTCCATAACGTTCAGTGCCTGCTCCATTTTTTCGTCCAGCACCAGTTGAGGTTCTCCTACGTCACGGCTGTTATTCACGTAGCGGAGCCCCGCGCCGTAGAACAGAGTATCTCCGATGGAATTGGGCGTAGCGAAGCCATAGGTATCGTGATCCGTCCATACGCCGTCGCCGTTGTCGGTGGACAGGTTGGAAATGACCGAATTGAAGTAAGGAAGAGTCCAATCTCCCCGCGCCACGGTGGCGTAAGGGTCCTCCACCTGATAGTCTTTATACAGATCCTTGTTGAACATCATGACGAAGGTCACGTTGTCGTCCACCATGTTGAAGGGGCCGTTCATGAAGAACACCCGCCCGTCCAGAGCGAAGTCCAAGGTTCCCTGATCCCACCAGGGACGCTCAAACTCCAAGTCCAGATCCAAATAATTGTACAGCACGCCCGTGGTTGCGGCGGCGGCGGTATCACGGGTCTTCATGGTTACCAGCTGAAAATCTCCCGTTGCGGTTTGCGCTTCAGCCTGGACACGGGCGGTGGCCACATCGGAGCTAACGGGGATGGTGACAAAGTCCAGATCACAAAGCTCCTCGAACAGGGTGTTGCGCTCGTAGACCGCGTCGTTGATGATGCCCGCGGCGGTATCGCTTCCCTTGTCCATGTCGGCTTCCACCTCGGCGTCGTAGCCGAAGAAGTCGTTGGTATACAGAATACCGAAATCCCCTTGCCAGTAGGAACGGCCATCCAGCGCCTTCAGGGAATCCTCCAGAAGATCCGTCTCGGGGGCGGGGGTATTCGCGGATTCGGTGGTAGCACCGTCGGTGGCTCCGGGTGCGTCATCCTCGGGAACGCAGGCGGTAATAGCGGTCATAGTCAGCAGCAGTGCCAGCAGAGCGCACAGGATCTTCACAGTAAATTTCATAGCGTCATCTCCTATTGAAAAGGGTATATGCAAGGTCATTATAGCACGAAAACCCATGATTGTCAATCAAATTTGGGTGCCCTCGGCAAAAAATACCGCGTTTTTCGCGGGTCATGCCGTGGCAGACTATGAGTAGGAGTGATCCCCACTCCAAAAACCGAAAGGAATATTCCAACCATGTTCGATACCACCGATCAGACCGCCCCCGTGGCGACCGCCAACGAGGTAGTGACCGCCGAGGTCAAGGTCGCCCAGAACAGCCATACCGTCGAAAAGCTCCCTCCTGCCGCCGAGAAGCTGGCCGAGGAGCTGTATAAGAATATGTCCATGGGCTGTGATGCCTATATGGATATGCTCCCCCGCGTGGAGGACAACCGCCTCAAGACCGACATCACCGCCACCATGTGCTACTATGAGAAGACCATCGGCAAGGTCAAGCAGTACCTCCTCGACCACGGTGCTGAGCCCGCCGAGCGGGGCATGATGGCCAAGATGGCCACCAAGGCGGGGATCGCCATGAACACCGTCATGGACAACTCCAACAGCCACATCACCGAAATGCTCATTGAGGGAGCCACCATGTCCATCACCACCGCCGAGAAGCTGGCCAACCACGCAGAGGGAAAAGAGGGCTGTCATGAGCTGGTCGAATACTGCCGCGACTGGGCAAAGTTTGAGCAGAATCATATTGACGCGCTGAAAAAGTATCTGTAAATGAAAAAAGGAAGGGCTTCCCGAGGGAAGTCCTTCTGTTGCGAGGGAAGATTTCTCAATTTATGACCAAGCTCCCTCCATAATGCTTCCGTCCGGGCTTACTACCGTGACCGATTTCCCTGTTTTTTGCGCGAAGCGAACGGTCGCCCGTGTGCCCTTGGAGACTCCGTCCCAAATCACCAACACAGCGTCGGACAATTTCACCATGGCTTCATTTCGTCGGATCGGGGCGGCGCGCCCGTATTTGTCATATCGGGGACGCAGGATGAGCTTGGAGAGGCGGTGTGTGTCGGCGTAGACTTCTGCGATCGTATCGATCCCTGCCGCGCCGCCGCTGATGATCAGCTCGGTGTCGGCGGGGATGAAAGGCGTTAAATCGAATTCGGTGATGCTTCGTGATCCCGCGATGAGCAGTTTCATAATTTTCTCCTTTTCTGCTTTCAAAGAATTACTATGTAAAATATAAACTTTACTATATTTTAACACATAACGATTCGATTGTAAATAGGTTATAATAAAATGAACGAAAAAGCAAGGAGAATCGTATGCTGGAAAGCCAATACAAGATGAATCTGATTAAGATTGGTCTGAAGATCGCCTATTACCGCAAGCTGCAAGGTATGACGCAGGAAGAACTGGCAGAGGCAAGTGATCTATCCGCCGGATATATTTCACAGTTGGAAGCACCGAATTGCTTCTTCTGTCCCTCTCTCAAGACCCTGTTCATCATCGCGGAGGTCTTGGGCACCACCGTCTCCAAGCTGACGGATATTGAGGATTAAAGCAATTCGCATACAGAAAAGGACTGCCGTCCCGCGTGGGGTGGCAGTCCTTTTTGATGATCAGCAGAGCTCGATGAGCTCCTTAGGGCTTTGGGTGAAATCGTGGATGGTGCCATCCTCCAGCACCGCGATCATATCCTCGATGCGGCAGCCGTACTTGCCCTCGATGTAAATACCGGGCTCCACGGTGACCACATGGCCGGGGGCAAGGAGAACGTCGGCGGGAACCGAGGCGGCGAAGCGGGGGGCCTCGTGGATGTAGAGACCCACGCCGTGACCCAGGCTGTGACCGAAGAGACCCTTGTAGCCGGCGTTGTCAATGATGTCACGGGCGATCTTGTCGGCCTCGGCACAGGGAAGGCCTACCTTGAGGGACTCGATGGCGGTGGTCTGGGCGCGGAGGACGGTGTTGTACACCTTCTTGATCTCCTCGTCGGCCTTGCCGATGACCACGGTACGGGTCATGTCGGCGCAGTAGCCGTCCACTCTCGCGCCGAAGTCCATGGTGAAGAAGCCCTTTTCCAGCTTGACGGGACGGGGCACGCCGTGGGGGCGGGAGGACTGGGTACCCGATACTGCGATGGTGTCAAAGGCAGTCCCCTCGGAACCGTGAGCCCGCATGAAGAACTCCAGCTCCAGAGCTACCTCCACCTCGGTGCGGTCGGGGTTGATGAAGTTCAGAATGTGGGCGAAGGCATCGTCGGTGAGCTTCTGGGCGCGGGCCATCTTCTCGATCTCGGCGGCGTCCTTATACAGGCGCAGACCGTCGATCATGGCCGACGCGCCGCTGACCATCTCCACGCCCTCAAAGGTCTTCTTGAATCGCTCCAGGAGGGAGTAGGACAGGGTAGCCTCCTCAAAGAGGGCGACCTTCACGCCGTAGTCCTTCAGAATGGCGGCCACGTAGGCCAGCATGGAGCGGTCGGGCATGACGATCTCGAATTCGTGAGCGTCCACCTGGGTGCGGGCGTCCTCGATGTAGCGGAAGTCGGCCAGCAGGAAGGCCTTCTCGGGGAGCACCACCACGAAGCCGTCGGTGTAGTGCAGACCCGACAGGTAGCGCTGGTTGATCTCGGAGGAGACCACAATGGCCTCGGTGTGAGCCGCCTTCATGGCGGATTGGAGCTTGGAAAGATGGGACATGGTAATATCTCCTTGTTATTGTAATTGTGAGAGGGGATGAGGAGATACGGAGATACAAGATACGAGATACAAGATACGATTGCGTCATATCTTGTATCTTTGTATCTTTGTATCTTGTATCTTGTATCTTACATTTCAATGACCACCATCGCCGAGCAAGAGAATCCCGGTACGGTATAGGTCACGCGGCCGTCCTCGTAGGTAAAGGGCAGCTCCGTCATAGCGGGAGCCAGATACACCCGCTTGGGAGCGGCGGGCGTGGCCAGCGAGCAGGTCACGTCGGGGGTAAAGGGCAGATCCTCGATGATCTCAATACCGTTGCCCCGCACCTTGGGGATGGCGTAGACCAGCTGGTGGATGAGCTGTGTGCCGCTCTCGGTAGCCTTCACCGCCACCGAGGTCACGCCGCAGGAGGGCAGGTCGGTTACGAGGGTCTTGCCGTCTCCCAACAGGCGGTCGATGATATCCAGCACGGCGTACTTGACGTGTACCGAGCCCTTGTCGGCGTATTCGGTGAAGATCTCCCAGCCGATATACCCGATCTGCGCGTTGGCGGTCACAATAGCGGCGGGGGCGGTCTTTTCACGGTCGTAGGGGGTATGCTGGTGGGAGCAGAAGCGGCGGGGCGCGCGGTTGAAGTAGGACTCCACCTTGAGGTCGCGCACCTCTCCGTCAAAGCCATCGCGGAGGGTGATGTCGTAGTTGCGGCTGTAGGTGACGTAGCTGGTCTGTCCGTTGGGCTGCAGGACGAAGCAGGGGCGCAGGTAGGCGGGGCGGGACTGACCCTCGCCGCCAAAGTCTACGCTGAAGTCAAAGACGAACTTGCCGTCATAGGTGCCCGACTTGCCCGTCAGCAGGAGCTTACCTCCGTTTGCCAGATAGGCGTTCAGCTTGTCGCGGAGGTCACCCTCGGGGATCTCCATGGTGTCGGGGAGGATGAGGAGGCGGTATTTCCCGAAATCGGCCTCGGGGTCGAGGATGTCGTAGAGGTAATGCCCCTCCATCATGATGCGGTTAGCGCCCAGATCGGGGTTCAAATTGCCGTCAGGCAGGGCGTTGGGGCAGATGCGGCGGAAGTTCTCGGCCGAGAGCAGACCGATATCGGCGGTGAGGGTAGAGCCTGTCAGCCAAGGCTCGCGGGCCTCTACCTCGGCGTAGGCCGCGCCGATGAGCTGATAGGTGGCGAGGTCAAACTCCCCGTCGGGGTGGAGCTGATCGCCCACCGAGCAGCGGGCACCGCAGGCGTTAGCCAGAGCCGCCTCGTAGCGCAGGGCGTTCGGGTGCTTGAAGCCGCCGAACTCACCCCAGGTGGTGTGGAACTTGCCCGTCATGCCGAGGAAGTCGCGGCCAAGGGTACGGGCGTAGGCGGCGGCGCGGGGGAAGTGATCGTAGCTCCAGCCGCCCGTGGGCAGGGACTCCAGCTCAAAGTGCCCCTGATTGCGGAAGGCGATGTCACGGCCCTGGAAGATGGCGCCGCCGTCGTTGTGGATGATGGGCAGACCGGGGATGACGCGCTCCACCACCTCGGCTACACGATCGGTGTAGCGGTCGTAGATCACGCGGGCGTACTTCCACGCGTCGGCGTCGCTCTCGGGGTTCAACCCCAGCTCCTTCATGCCGTGCACACAGTCGGGACACCAGCAGGGAACCATGCCGATGATATCCAGGAACAGGCCGTCAAAGCGACCCTTGTAGCGGGTCAGCACCTCCTCGATCTCGCGTGAGAGCTGATCCAGATAGGCGGTGCCGAAGCAGAGACGGTGGTAGCCAACGTCCACGTCGAAATTGCCCCAGTAGCCGCCGCGCTCACAGCGCAGATGCTCGGGATGGCGGTAGG
This sequence comes from Eubacteriales bacterium, assembly GCA_045655025.1. Taxonomy (GTDB): domain Bacteria; phylum Bacillota; class Clostridia; order Oscillospirales; family CAG-272; genus CAMEON01. The sequence continues at coordinate 18,046 of JAZOOM010000277.1, forward strand.
AGTACTGCTCGGCAAAGCCGGCGGAGATGTAGATCTCGGTGCGGACTCCCAGCTCCTCGCAGACCGAGAGCTGCTCGTCCAGAAGATCACAGCAGAGGTGGGGGTGGGGGCGGTTCACCGTAGTGGGATGGTAGGACCAGCCGTGGTGGCACTTGGAGAACAGGGTGATGGAATTGACGTGACCCGCTTGCAAGGCCGCCTTGAAATTTTCGCGGGAGAAGCGGGAGCCGATGCCCTCGATGCATTCGGAGGTGTGGAAGTCGAGGTGGATCTGACGGTAGGGAAGGGACATGGTAATGGTCTCCTTTTTGTTTATTTTTGGGAAAGCTTGCAATTGTACCACGTCGGTACGGGGTTTTTCATGTGATCATACCAGGCCAGCACGTCCCGTGCCTGCCCCAGCATGGTTTGGATCTCGCCCTCCCCAAAGGGGATCGCCCACGGGATCGAGGAGAGCATATTACTGCTGATGTACAGCGCCAGAAGCCGCCAGAACTCCATAGGAACGGCGGTAGTTTCGTCCACGCCGAAGTATCCGTCCACCAGCCCCGTGGCAAAGACGGGAGCGGCTTGGGCACACCACACGATGCGGTTGAACTCCTCCCACGGGACGCCGAAGTCATAGCGGTCGAAGTCAATGATCACGATCTTGGGATCTGTCTCGGTGTCGGTGAGCATCATGTTGCCGATGTGGTAGTCCCCGTGCTGAAAGGTCTGGGGACGGTTTTTCAGCAGAGGGCGGTTCTCCTCAATGAAACGGAGAAGGTGGTGATCCCCTTCAAAATGGAGAGGGCAATCGGCGTACATTCTAATCTTGCGGTCGATCTTGGCGTTGAACCGCGGCTCCCAATCGGGCTGATCGGGCGGGGCGGGGATGGAGTGGATGCGGGTCAGGTACTCTCCCGCGTCGCGGCCCAATTTGTACTGCACTTCGTCAGGGAGCCTTGGAACGTTCCCCTCGGCATCCACCCCGTCGATCCACGTGTGGACGGCGTAGATCCCCTCGTCACATTCCCCAATGGCCACGGGCGCGCACATGGGGATCCCCGTGTCGGCCACGGCCTTTTGCAGGTCAAAGAGCTTCACGAAACGGTCGCCCCGCTCGCGAGGGGTGACGCGGAGAAAGTAGGGGGTGCCGTCGGGGGTGACGGCGCGGTATTTCTTGTCCCCCGACCAGCCGTAGTCGATGGGGGTGAGGGTTTGAAAATCGGTGAATTTCATGGTTTTATTCACCCTTGTGGGAGAGCCAATACTCCTTCATGCACAGCGCGTCCTCCGCCATGGTATCGTCCGACTCGCAGATGATACGGGGGGAGAGACCGTCCAGAATAATGGCCTCCATGAGGGGCTCAAACTCGGGCCCGTAGACCGTGTCCTCAAAGGTGACGTGGCGCTTTTCTCCCGCGCCCGTGTATTCGATCTTGGAGAAATGGCAATGCATATGGGAGGCGTATTCCGCGCCCAGCTTGTCCGCGACGGTGTGGAAGACCCGACGGTAGCTGTCGCGGTCGGGGAACTGACCCCCCACGCCTCTTGCGTTGAGGTGGCCGAAATCCACCACGGGATGGAAGTGGGGATCTACCTTGCACTGCTCGATGACCTCCTCCAGCGTGCCCAGCTGATTGCGCTTGCCCATGGTCTCGATGCCGAGGCGGATGTGGGTATCTCCGATGGTCTCCATGAGGCGGTACAGGGTATCGCAGGACAGCCGCATGGCCTCCTCACGGGAGATCTTGCCGGCGCTGCCGCTGTGGATGACGATGGTATCCGCCCCCAGAAGCTCGGCCGCCCAGATGGACTTTTGAATGTAGCCGATGCTGTTGTTACGCTTTTCCTCCTCCACCGAGGACAGGGAAATGAAGTAGGGGGCGTGGAGGGACATGAGGATGCCGTGTTCAAGAGCCTTCTGCCCGATGGCGAGGAGCGCGCCCTCGCCGGCCATGATGCCTTTTCCTGCCTCGTACTCGTAGGCGTCGAGGCCTTTACTCTTCAGCCAGCCGGGGGCTTGGACGGTGGCCTTACCGCCCTCGCTTTTGAACCATGCTCCGTTGCCGCCGGGGCCGAAGGTGGGGGTGGTGACGTTTTTGAAGTCGATCATATAGGGTTCCTTTCTGACGGAGATCGGGGGATCCCGCAAAATGGGGTTTGTCTCTCCTATTATTTTAACAGATTGGGCGGGATTTTGCAATAGGGTAGGGAAAGATTTTCAAATTTGGGTTTGGCGGTGGGTTTGAAAAATGAATTGTAGGGACCGGCGTCCTCGACGGTCCGAGACCTACCCCACAATGTTTGTTGTCGGGTCGACGATATGTACGGACCGCCGAGGACGTCGGTCCCTACATTGGGTTATCACATATTGAACGATCGTGCCTGAACCTACCGCTAAACCCCATTTTGAACGCCTCAACCACCGGTTGTCC
>JAZOOM010000278.1:0-6264 GCA_045655025.1 Eubacteriales bacterium
TGGAGGAGCTCAACTTCAAGCGCTACGAGAAGTACAAGATCATCGAGGAAAACGAGGTCATGTACGAGTCCTACCGCATGGAGGATGCTGAAATTTGCGTCGCCGCGTTCGGTATCGCCGCCCGCGTATCTCGCAACGCCATCGATGCCGCCCGTGAGATGGGCATCAAGGTGGGCATGATCCGTCCCATCACCCTGTGGCCCTTCCCCAAGAAGGCATTTAAGGAGTCTCTCAAGACCGTCAAATCCTACATCTCGGTCGAGCTGTCCATGGGTCAGATGATCGAGGACGTGATGCTCGCCACCGAGGGTCGCGCTCCCGTCACCCTCTGCAACCGCGCGGGCGGTATGATCCCGTCCCCCGAGCAGGTGCTGGAGAGCATCAAACTTGCTGCAAAGAACGGAGGTAACAACTAATGGTCGTTTTTGATAAGCCTCATGCACTGAACGATATTCCGCTCCATTACTGCCCCGGTTGCACCCACGGTATCGTTCACCGTCTGGTGGCCGAGGTCATGGATGAGCTGGGCATCGAGGGCAGAACCGTTGGTATCGCCCCCGTCGGATGCTCGGTTATGGCATACAACTACTTCAACTGCGATATGATCGAGGCGGCTCACGGCCGCGCACCCGCCATTGCAACGGGTGTCAAGCGCGCTCTGCCCGAGAACGTGGTCTTTACTTACCAGGGTGACGGTGACCTTGCCTCCATCGGTATGGCAGAAACGGTTCACGCCGCCGCCCGTAACGAGAACATCACCGTGATCTTCGTCAACAACGCCATTTACGGCATGACGGGCGGTCAGATGGCCCCCACCTCCCTCCCCGGTCAGGTGACCCAGACCTCCCCTTATGGCCGTGACGTCAAGCAGTGCGGATTCCCCATCCGCGTCTGCGAGATGCTGGCGACTCTGGACGGCCCCGAGTATCTGGAGCGCGTCACCGTCAACAACGTAAAGCAGATCCGCAACGCCAAGAAGGCCATCAAGAAGGCATTCCAGAATCAGGTGGAGGGCAAGGGCTTCTCCCTGATCGAGGTACTGTCCACCTGCCCCACCAACTGGGGTATGACTCCTCAGGCCGCTCTGAAGTGGATCGACGACAAGATGATCCCCTACTACCCTCTGGGTGTGTACAAGGACAGAACCGCCGCTGAGGCTAAGAAGGAGGAAAACTAAATGGCAACCAAGGAATTTCTCTTCTCCGGCTTCGGCGGACAGGGTATTCTGTTCGCAGGTAAGTTCATCGCCTACAAGGGTCTGACCGAGGGCAAGAACGTGAGCTGGCTCCCCTCCTACGGCCCCGAGATGCGCGGCGGTACCGCCAGCTGCGGCATCATCATCTCCGACGGAGCGGTGGGCTCTCCCATCGTGGCCAAGCCCGACATTCTGGTGGCCATGAACCTGCCTTCTCTGGATCGCTACGAGTCCGCCGTCAAGAAGGGCGGTATGATCTTCTACGATTCCTCCCTCATCGAGCGTCCCCTGAACCGCACCGACGTGAAGGCCTACGCCATCCCCGCCACCCGTCTGGCCGGTGAGAACGGCATCCCCACCCTGGGCAACATGATCCTCGTGGGCAAGATCCTCGCCGCTCTGGGCGAGTACAACGAGGAAGGCGTCAACGCCGCCCTCGCCAAGGTCATCTCCGCCAAGCGCGCCGACATGCTGGAGCTGAACTACAAGGCTCTGGAGCTGGGCGCGAACTACTGAGAGCGTTGGGGCTCTGCCCCAAGCCCCGCCAAGGGCTCTGCCCTTGGATCCCGCTTAAGGGACTTTTGAAAACCTCCTCGCTTTCGCTCGGGGCGCATTTGCCTTCGGCAAATATCGCGAGTCCCTTAAGAATCCCCAAAACCTTTAATCAGGATATTGGGGAAGAAAAATGATACCCGTAAGGATATTGATTACCCCCATGGGGCCCCTACCCCATTCGGATATTTGATTCAACAATTATCTTGAAACTATGAAAGGGAACCACTGTTATGAATATTTCCATCACCAAGACCACCTGCCCCAAGGTCAAGCCCGATCCTTCTACTCTGGGCTTCGGTAAGGTCTTTACCGACCATATGTTCCTCATGGAGTACGAGCCTGAGAAGGGTTGGTATGATGCCCGCATCGTCCCCTTCGGCAACCTGTCCATCCATCCCGCCGCTACGGTTCTGCACTACGGCTCCGAGATCTTCGAGGGTCTGAAGGCCTACCGCCGCGAGGATGGCAAGGTACAGCTCTTCCGTCCCATTGAGAACATCCGCCGTCTGAACCGTTCCGCCGAGCGTCTGTGCCTGCCCGAGATCCCCGAGGAGCTGGGTATGGAGGTGCTGACCGCCTTCGTGAACATGGAGCAGGATTGGACTCCCTCCGCCCCCGGTACCTCACTGTATCTCCGTCCTCTGATGTTCGGTAACGACGAGACTCTGGGCGTGCACGCCGTCCATCACACCACCTTCATGATCATCGCCTCCCCCGTAGGCAGCTACTACAAGGAGGGCATCAACCCCGTGGGCATCATGATCGAGGATGAGGACGTCCGCGCCGTCAAGGGCGGTACGGGCTACACCAAGTGCGGCGGTAACTACGCCGCCTCCAACCGCGCCGGTCACCGCGCTGAGCAGAAGGGCTACGCTCAGGTTCTGTGGCTGGACGGTATCCACCGCAAGTACATCGAGGAAGTCGGTGCTATGAACGTCATGTTCAAGATAGGCGGTGAGGTGGTCACTCCCATGCTCTCCGGCTCCATCCTCCCCGGTATCACCCGTATGTCCTGCCTGGAGGTTCTGCGCTCCGAGGGCTACAAGGTCAGCGAGCGTCTCATCAGCGTGGACGAGCTGGCTGAGGCCATGGGGAACGGCACTCTGGAGGAGGCTTGGGGCACCGGTACCGCCGCTGTGGTCTCTCCCATCGGTGAGCTGTGCTATAAGGACAAGAAGTACACCGTGAACAACGGCAAGATCGGAGAAGTCACCCAGCATCTGTACGATACCCTCACGGGCATCCAGTGGGGTAAGATCGAGGACAAGTTCGGCTGGACTCTGCCCATTGACTGATTCGCTATAGCTTGACCTGAAAAAGGACTGCCTTTCTGTGGGAGGCAGTCCTTTTTGACGCAAAAAATCAGGATGGCTCCCGAGGGAACCATCCTGTCTTTTCATGCGTATGGAAGGTTATTGGCCAAAGACCTTGTTCAAACCCGATTGCGCGCCCTTGCCGTTGGTCCGCATGTAGGAGGAGAAGTTGTTGCGCCCTGCCTCGCACATCTTGGGGATCATGTACACCAAAGAGTCCATCTGCATGGAGGAATTGCAGGAGATCAGACCTACGTCGGACACCTGGGAATTCCAGATGATATCCAGCATCTCGGCATCCTCGGGAGCCTCAGCCAGCTTGGAGCCCAGGAGCTTCTCGTAGTAGGCGGTCTTCACATCGGAGGTGTAGTAGCCCATGAGCTCCAGCACGTCACCCACCATCTCGGGATTCTTGATGGAGCCGGGAACGCCGAAAATGCCGTTCCAGTTGAGGGACTTATAGTCGGTTTGATTCTCATCCCACATGGGGTAGGGAAGAACGCCGAAGCGGATATCCTCCTCGCGGAGGGAAACGATGGCCTTGTTGTCGGTCAGCTGGAACAGGGTCTTTCCGTCGGAGAACTTGATCATCTTCTCTGCCACTCCGTTATCGGTGGATTTCCAGAAATAGGAGTAGTCTGCCTGATACATGGCCATGATCTTGTCGATGAGATCGATGAGCTTTTCGCTGTTGCTTTCGTAGGCGAGCTCAAAATCCCCCACGTCGTTTCGGTCCACGATCTTCATATCCGAGGCCGTAACGAAGCTGATGAGGGGAACCCAGCCCCAGCCGCTGATGCCATAGGTATCGGTGTTCGTCCATTTGCCGTCGCCGTCGTCCACGGACACCACGGAGGCCATTTCGATGAGCTTGTCCAGTGTCCAGGTCTTGTTGAGTACGGCATCGTAGGGAGCGGTCATGTTGTACTGGCCCATCAGATCCTTGTTGAAGGCGATGATCTTCACGTCTGCCAGGCAGAAATCGTTATAGCCGATGAGGTACTTGTCGTTGACCTTGACCTCCTCCATCAGCTCGGTTGCCCAGTAGGGGGCATCCAGATTGACGGAGTCCAATTCCCCGATGTCGTAGAGGGCATTGGAGGTGATCAGATCGGTCACGCCCTGGTACACGTGGGTCAGCACCATCTGGTAGGTGTCGTCGCCCGCCTGAACGGTACGGCTGACGTTGGCGGCGTACTCGGTCCAGCCGCCCGCATCCTGGTACACCAGAGTCACGCCCAGATGATCCTTGATCTTGATGCCTCTTTCGTAAACGGCAGTCTCCAGATCGCCCGACTCGGTATCCTCCAGATCTTCAATGGCGATGACCTCGCGGGGGACGGAAGAGCCGCTGGCGACGAAGTTGAACTCCGCGTCGTAGTTCTTGACGGGGATATCGGGCTTGTATTCGGTCTCGCCCTCGGTTACGCTGTCACCGCCGGCGGTAGTCTCAGCGGTTTGGTCTCCCGTAGCGCAGGCCACGGCCGTGAGCAGCATCAAGCCGGACAGAAGGAGAGCCAACAGCCGAATGAGATGATTTTTCTTCATGGTGGAATGAAAACTCCTTTCTAAAATTATGAATCAATTCTATCACATATTCTTCCGTCTGTCAACATGGCATAGTGACGATTTTTTTCCAAATGCCGCCCGTGGACGGAAAAATCCGTGAAAATGCCGAAAAACACGGTATCTGCCTCGGAATGGCAATTATTTTTCGGAAACGGTTGCAATTTCCTTCTTTTTGTGATATACTATTTCTGATTAAGAACAGTAAGGACGGAATACCTGTATGAATACATCCACCCCCTCCCGCTTCATTGAATGCGGCAAGATCATCAACACCCACGGCTGTCACGGCGACGTGAAGGTGGAGCCCTGGACCGACACCCCCCGCGATCTCATGGATCTGGGTCGCGTGTTCATCGGCGAGGGCGAGAGCAAGAAGGAGTACCGCATTGAGCGAGGCTCTGTTCTCCAAGGCCGTTTCCTCATGCTCACGCTGGAGGGCGTCACCGACATGAACGCCGCCGACTCCCTGCGTGGCACCGTGCTCTACGCCGACCGCGCCGACTTCCATCTGGAGGAGGGTCAGTATTTCCTTACCGACGCCATTGGTCTTCCCGTGTACGACGCCAGAGAAGGCCGAGAGGGAACACTTCTGGGTACGGTGGCCGATATTTCTCCCAACGCCGCCTCGGATATCTACACCGTCAAGACCCCCGACGGTGCCGAGGTTTTGGTTCCCGCCATCCCCGTGTTCATCGCCGACGTAAAGCCCGGTGAGTGCGTCCTCATGACCCCCATTGACGGTATGTTCGAGGACAGCGACAGCGAGGAGCAGGAGTAAGGAGCGGCTCATGCGTTTCGATATTATGACTCTGTTCCCCGAGCTGGTGGAGCACGTGCTGGGGGAGAGCATCATCGGCCGCGCCCAGGAGGCGGGCTACACCACCGTCAAGGCCCACAACATCCGCGATTACTCACAGGATAAGCACCGCCGCGTGGACGATACCCCCTACGGCGGCGGCAAGGGCATGCTCATGGCCGCGCCCCCCATTTACAACTGCTACCGCGGCGTGTTGGCGGATCAGCTGAAGGACGGCTTCGACGGCCGCCGCCGCGTCATCTACCTGTCCCCCGCGGGACGGGTGCTGACCCAGCAGATCGCCGAGGAGCTGGCGAAAAATTACGACAACCTCATCCTCCTCTGCGGCCACTACGAGGGCGTTGACCGCCGCATCGTGGAGGAGATCGTGGACGAGGAGATCTCCATCGGAGACTACGTGCTGACGGGGGGAGAGATTCCCGCCTGCATTCTGGTGGACTGCGTGGCCCGCCTGACGGAGGGCGTGCTGGCCGCTCCCGAATGCTACGAGAATGAGAGCATTTCCTCGGGGCTTCTGGAGTATCCCCAGTACACGAGACCCGTGGACTACCACGGCATGAAGGTGCCCCCTGTACTGCTTTCGGGGGACCATAAAAAAATTGACGAGTGGCGGCGTGAGGCCGCCCTGGAGCTGACCCGCCGTCAGCGTCCGGATCTGCTGCCCGAGCCGACCGAGCCCACCGAGAATTGACTCGGTACGACCTGCTGCATATCCTGTAAATGATTACGGAAAGGAGATGGGTGTATGAAACAAACCGGTAAACAGAATCAGCCCCGCAAGCGCAAGAACAGCTTGCTGTGGACGGGCTTGAATC
>JAZOOM010000279.1:0-15269 GCA_045655025.1 Eubacteriales bacterium
GGTGTTCGCAAGGAGGGCAGCAGTGCTATTTCACCCGTCAGCGGAAAGAATATTCCCATTTACATTGCCGACTACGTTATGATGGGCTACGGTACGGGCGCGATCATGGCCGTTCCCGCACACGACGAGCGTGACTATGCCTTCGCCAAGAAGTTCGGTATTGATATTATCGAGGTCATCAAGGGCGGAAACATCGAAGAAGTGGCCTACACGGGCGACGGCCCCATGGTCAACTCCGACTTCCTCAACGCCTACGACAACAAGGCCGATTCCATCGCCGCCATGATCGATTGGCTGCAGGACAAGGGCATCGGCGAAGGCGGCGTTCAGTTCAAGATGAAGGACTGGGCATTCAACCGCCAGAGATACTGGGGTGAGCCCATCCCGATCATCCATTGCCCCACGTGCGGTATGGTTCCCGTACCTTACGAGGAACTGCCGTTGCGTCTGCCTCCCGTGACCGAATTTGAGCCGGGTCAGGGCGGTGAATCGCCTCTGGCAAGACTGGACTACTATGTCAACTGCACTTGCCCCAAGTGTGGCGGCGCGGCCAAGCGTGAGACCGACACCATGCCCCAGTGGGCAGGCTCGTCCTGGTACTTCCTCCGCTACATCGACCCCAAGAACGGGGAAGCACTGGCTGACATGGACAAGCTCCGCTACTGGATGCCCGTTGACTGGTACAACGGCGGTATGGAGCACGTTACCCGCCACCTGATCTACTCCCGCTTCTGGCATCACTTCCTCTACGACCTCGGTCTGGTGCCCACCGCCGAGCCCTACGCCAAGCGTACCGCTCAGGGTCTCATCCTCGGCCCCGACGGCGAGAAGATGTCCAAGTCCCGCGGTAACGTGGTTGACCCCAACGACGTAGTGGACGATATGGGTGCGGACGTTCTCCGTGTGTACATCCTCTTCATGGGTGACTACGGCGCGGCTGCTCCCTGGTCGGATAACTCCATGAGAGGCTGCAAGAGATTCCTGGAGCGCGTGGCCGATCTGCCCTCCCTTGTCAAGGGCGGCGAGGTCAACACCAAGCTGGAGTCCTCCTTCCACAAGACCCTCAAGAAGGTCAACTCCGACATCGAGGAGATGAAGTTCAACACCGCCATCGCGGCCATGATGGGTCTGCTCAACGAGGTCTTCGAGGTTGGTTCCATCACCAAGGATCAGCTCTCCATGTTCATCCGTATGCTCTGTCCCTTCGCTCCTCACCTCTGCGAGGAGATGTGGGAGAATATGGGCGGTAAGGGCTTCGCCTCCATGGCCCAGTGGCCCGAGTACGACGAGGCCAAGACCATCGACTCCACCGTGGAGCTGGCTGTCCAGATCAACGGTAAGGTGCGCGGCAAGGTCACCCTGCCCATGAACGCCGACAAGGATACCGCTTTGGCCGCTGTCCGCGCCGATGAGAAGCTCTTCGCTCTCATGGACGGTAAGACCGTGGTCAAGGAGATCGTGGTTCCCAATAAGATCATCAATATCGTGGTCAAGTAATTTCATACAACCCTTCCGCATCCCCCGTGTACGACGCACGGGGGATGCTTTTTCCATTGACGAAGATTTTTATCGTGTGGAGGTAGCGGGGAGGCTTCATCTCACCAAGTCTATAAGCCTTTGCAAAGTATTTTTCTCCGATCGGAAACGATCCGTTTCAGCCTAAAATACAGCATTTTTTATAAAAAAACGCGTTTTTTATGGTCGAAATTATTTGAAAATGGAGAATAATTGTCGAAAAACTATTGACAAAATAAAAACGATGTGATATAATTGTACTAATTCTACAGGCTTCTGTAAAAACATGATTTTGGAGGAAAAAGGCATGGCACTGAACAGCTCCGCAACCGAAAGAAAGATCGATATCGTTTTTTGCATCGACGGTACCGGCAGTATGTCTCCTTGCTTGGATGCAATTAAGAATAACGCGAAAAAGTTCTACATGGACTTTGTTGATAAGCTGACCAACGAGTTCGGCAGCAGCGTCGATGAGCTCAATATTAAGGTTATTACCTTCCGCGACTACGTCGAGGACGGCACCGCTTCCATGGTTCAGAGCGAGTGGTATGATATTACCGCCGGCGATGACATTGAGTATGAGAAGCATCTGAACGGCATCGTGGCTGATGGCGGCGGTGACGAGCCCGAGAACGGTCTTGAGGCTCTCTTCTACGCTATGACCACCGACTGGAACGCAAGAGGTGACAAGGACAGACAGGTCATCGTTCTCTTTACCGATGCCGATGCTGTTCCCTTCGGTACTCAGGCAGGCCATCCCAACTATCCCGCAGAGATGGTGGATATGGACGGTCTTCTGTGCACTTGGATGGGTCATCGTCCCGCATTCATGGGTCAGGGCGATTTCAAGCTGAGAGACAAGTGCAAGCGCCTTGTTATGTTCGCTCCCGCCGGTACTATTTATGAGACCTTGAATGGTAGCTTCAACCGTAGTCAGTTCACCCCGGTGCAGATGGATGCCGGTCTCGGCGATATGAATTTTGATGACATCATCAAGATCATTGCCGCCTCTGCTTCTGCTGTCTGAGGCACAGAGCGCGATTCAACCGCATATTCGTTGCGTGAAGGCCTGTAAGCAGGCTTTGGAAAAAGAGGCAGCACTGCCTCTTTTTCTGTCATTTTTCGGAATTTACACATAAGGAGTATAGAATTATGAGCGAAGGAACCAAAAAATACATCAAAATGTATTGTCCCAAGTCCAAGTGCTACGGTCTCGTCACTGCCGAGATGAACAACGGTTCTTGGAAGATCACCAACTTTTACGAAATCGACAACGATACCGCCAAGAGCATCAATACGACTCATGAGGGAGCTTTGTACCCTGTTTCCGCCCATTTGAAGCCCTGCGCGAGCTGCGGCAAGCGTGTCGCGGGCTGCTGTGATAAGACACGCGGTTGTCCCGTTCCCAAGGGTGAGCTGTGGTATCAGTGCCTCTTCTGCTCCGGTCTGGAGGTGCACAAGGAGGCTTCCTCCGGCGGTGCCGATTTCTACTTCCTGCTGGATCAGTCGGGCAGTATGTCCACCTCTGACCGCTGTGAGGCGTCCAGAGCTGTTCGCTCTATGATGCAGTCCCTGCAGGGTAACGGCAATACCTACTCCTTTGTGGCTTGGGGATCGGACGCGGGCTACCTCTTCAAGAACGAGACCAACATGAGTAAGATGACCTCCGCTCTGAGCAGCTATGAGTCCGGCAGTACTCCCTACGGTGGATCTACCGCGGCTGACAGAGCCTTCGATCTGATTCGCGGTGACGTAAGCCGCGCGAGCCGTCCCGTCCGCATCATTTTTGTTACCGACGGCGGCTTCGATGACGACGCTGCCGCCGGCCGCGCCAGAGACGCCGTTGTGAAGACCAACAAGAACGTGGAGATTTTGGCCATCGGTGTAACCGGTGCCATTGAGGCTTCTCTCCGCCGTATCGGCACTGTTCCGAAGTTCTCCAAGGTTGTGGGCGGTACTTCCGCTTTGACCTCTACCTTTGAGGACATCGCCAAGGTCCTCAAAAACAACGGCAATAACTTCTAAGGAGGAATCGAACATGGGATTGAATCAACTGGCTAAAGAAAGAAATATCGACATCGTTATGTGCATCGATGCTACCAGTAGCATGGGCCCCTGCATTGACAACGTCCGCAAGAACGCCAAGAAGTTCTATACCGACTTCGTGGACGTTATGACCAACCAGTATAACAGCGAAGTGACCTCCCTGCGCGTACAGGTCATCGTATTCCGCGATTTGGAGTGCGATATGGAGGGACTGGTCAAGAGCGAGTTCTTCGAGCTTCCCGAGGATGACGATCTCTTCGAGCGTTTCCTCAACGGTATTCAGCCCTTGGGCGGCGGTGACTACAAGGAAAGCGGTCTGGAGGCGCTTTACGAGGCCATGACCACCGACTGGATCGCCCGCAGCACCAACGATCGACAGGTTATCCTGCTGTTCTCCGACTCGGATGCCATTGGCTTTACCGAGAAGCGGAACCGCCCCGGTTATCCCAACAATTTCGACGAGGCGCAATTCCTCTCCGCATGGATGTGCAAGCTGGGCAACCGCAATAAGCTGTCCGAGAGAGGCAAGCGTTTGGTCATGTTCGCTCCCGCTAAATCCATTTATGAGGACAGACTTCAGAAGAATATGAACCGCAGTCAGTTCAAGCCTGTTCTGCCCATGAAGGGTATGGCTGATATTACCTTTGACGAGGTCATCAAGATCCTCTGCGCCAGCGCCAGCGCTGTCTGATCAAAAAATAGGAGTGTATTATGCAATACAGAAAGAAGTATGAAATTGACCCCTCCTTTGTGGATGGGGACGTGATCAAGTGGGGAACTACAGGAAACGGCGCGTATGCCTTTGGCGAGTGTAAGGGTCAGCGCTATTTCATCAAGCGATACACCATGGGTCCCCGTGTCCCTGCCAAGAGCATTCCCGAGCCCGTCTATTCCGAGATGCTGGAGGGCGCCAAGTGGCTGGAGGATAAGCAGACCGACATGCGCAAGCGCATGAAGAGCCTCAGCGTGGATAAGGATCACATCGTTGTGGAGGAAGAAAACTTCTGGGATGACGACAATCTGTTCGTTACCGTCACCCGCATGATCCCCGGTGAGAATAAGGGGTTTGACTATACGACCCTGGATCAGACCACCTTCCTGGCCCTCTGCGCGGATATGATGGAGCTTCTCATCAAGATTCATGCCGTTGGTGTTACCCACGGAGATCTGAAGGAAAAGAACGTTTTGATCCGCGGCGACAGCGGCGCGCTTGTTCCGTATCTGATCGACTTTGATTCCTCCTATCCTTCGGATTACGGTACGAGAAAGCGTTCTGACGGAAGACCCCTGCTGGCCTACCCTGTGGTATACTCCGAGGGGTATCAGAGCCCCGAGATCGCCATTTATAACTTTGAGGACGAGGGCGTGGTCGATGCCTCCACCATCACGGATAAGACCGATATCTTTACGATGGCTTTGATCTTCCACCGTCTTTGGACGGGAGATTTCCCCGCCGTCGTGGGTGACGATTGCCCTGTGGGTGAAGCCGTTTACTTGGATACCGAGATCCGCCTCTCCCCCAAGATGGATTGCGTGCTGGGCCCCACCTATGAGAACAAGCTCTCCGGCCTGCTGAAGTGGATGCTTCTCAAGGATCCCGCCCAGCGTCCTACTGCCGCTCAGGTTAAGGACGCTCTGCTGGATAAGCTGGACGTTAACGATTTCTTTGATACCGGAGACGGTGCGAGCAAGTATGACTTTGATCCTCATGTCATCCATAAGAATTCCGTGGAGATCATTACGAAGGACGAATTCAAGGCGTTGAACGTCAAAGCCTTCCAGAAGGTTACCGTGGGAGGACAGTACAAGTATTTGGTCAAGCTGAAGGACGGCAGCGAGGAGATCCTGACCTTGGATCAGGTCATCGCCAAGGGCTACGGTAAATCCAAGGCCTCCAGCCTCGGCACGTTGTGGCCCGATGACGATGCGAAGTATGAATTTGTGGATCTGAGCGACGTTGAGGCCGCAGGCGTTCTTTCCATTGAGGCAAGAACCGCGGGCTTCAAGAAATTCTACTTTGTCGCGCTTCGTTCCGGCGGCGGTTATACCACCAGCGGTAAGGGTCTGTTGGATCGCGGCCTTGTAAAGCTCAAGGTCATCGCCGACGATGCGTCCGCTCCCGATCCCGGCAGCTTCGACACTCCCTGGCCGGAGCATGGCTCTGCCTATGATCTTGCTGTTATGGCAAAGCGTAACATCGTGGCGGCTCAAAGAGTGGAGGCAGATGGACAGCATGTGTACAAACTGACCGTTGCCGCCTCCGACGGTAGTACGAAGGAGACGATTGTCAAGGACGGATACATGCGGATCATGCGCTTTATCATCAAGTGAGAAAGTGAGAAACGCTCATGAATAAGAATGGATTTGAATTCTATCACATAGTCAAAAACGAGGATGCCCATCCCTTCAGCCATCTGTGGGAGAAGGGGGACGGCTTCATCGTTGCCGCCGACGGATTGGGCGGCTCGGGCTCGACGGTTCATCGCCTGTCCGACGAGCAGCATGCCCGATTGGCAGAGACACTTCCCGGATTGATCCTGCCGGAGTATTACTACGAAAACGTCACGTTTATGACCGCCGCTTGCTATGAAGAGGCCATCCGCGACATGACTCCCGACGGAGACGTTGATGCGGATCAGATTGCCGATTTGATCGTTGATACCATCAAGGAGACCCTCCCCGAAGAGGGTGCCGAGGAAGCTGTGGATGAGAATGTTGGCAAGACCGACGATGAGATCCCTGACTGTGGCACCGCCGTCGTTGAGGAATCAAACGATGAGCCTGTCAAGGCGCCCGTGGCACGTCCCGTTATCAAGAGAGATACGCCTTTCGATACGTGGCTGGACAAGCAGTTCGCATCCATGATCGACGATACCCCCGATACCTCCGCGTTGTGGGGCTCCCGCATTGCCATTTCCCGTTTTGTCTTCTATATGCTGGCCAATCCCCATACCGATCTGTCCAGCGAGGTCGAGCGCGAGAAGATCATTGCTTTCATTTACAAGGGCATGCAGGCCGTGGCGGATCATTACGGCTTGAACGCCGGCAGCATCAGCGGTCAGAGCGTGCTTCCCACGACCTTTGTGACCATGAAATTCAAGACCGAGCTCGACGGTCGTATTCTGGTGGAAACTGTTTGGGCAGGTGACTCCCGCGCTTATGCCCTCATTCCCGGTCAGGGTATGAAGCAGTTGTCCGTGGACGACGAGGACGAGTCGGGCGCTATTTGCAACCTGTTTACGTTGGGACGATCCAATACCCCCTTTGCTACGAAGCTGCATTACGCGTCTTACCGCCTTCCCGCTAAGAGCGCGATCTTCGTGTGCAGCGACGGTGTCTTCGATCCCTATGCCCCCATTGATAATATCGGCGTAGAGGCCATGTTCCTGGAGGCTCTGCAGAATGCAATCGATTTTGAAAGCCTGGGCGACGCTTGGCATGAGCTGTACAGCCCCATGCGCCATGACGACACCTCCGTGGCCTTCCGCGCCTTTGGGTTTGATCAATTCAAGGAGTTCAAGGAAAACTTCCTGCCTGCCTACGATGACGTGCTGAAGGCATACGAGGGTTACCATAGCGGCAAAAAGATCTATCCCATCATCACGGGTGAGGAGGAACATCCCCAGGTCTACATCGAGGAGCGTGCCGCTAAGCGTATGGAGCAGATCGCCCGAGCCTTGGCCATTAACGTGCTGGATCCCAATACGCCTACGGATGTGACGGTGACCGAACACCTCCTTATGGCCTATGGGAAATTCAAGAAAAACCAGCTTTGCGCCGCGACCAGAGACTTTTTGGACGATGATCCCGCCAAGGCCTCGGATATGTTCCTGTATCCCGCCGACGGCTCGAAGGACGAAACGTCTTGCGCCATCCGCAAGCTTTTGGATTGTGCCAAGGATGTGTCTCAAGCCATCGCTATGCCCCAAACGGTTAAGGAAGATTTGGAGAAGATCTGCCGCGATGGTGACGCTTTGGCTGCCCGTATTGAGAGCAGAATACGAGACGTCGAGCATCTGATGCTCAAGTGCATTGAAGGGAATCGCATCATGGAGGATTTGGATGATCTCCTCCTGGATTTCTGCAAAACCGAGATGTACAAGGAAAAAATGCAGGATAAAATTGACAGAGTGGGCGATTTCTTCTCTGCCCGCATTACCGAATGCCAGGGTATCAAAGAATCCATGAATATCCTGCTGGAGCGCTGGAAGCGCAAGGACTTTAAATATTCTCCTCGTGATCCTTCCGCGGCTCCCGGCGGATCGGGCATGAAGCTGTTCCCCTCCGACCGTCATTTCTATGACGAGCTGAAGGAGCAGATCAACAAGTACCTGGATCTGCAGAAGCAGATGGACGGGATCGACAGTGAGTACGAGCAGAAGATGGTCGAAAAATACGTGGACGAGGTGAATGGCCTGACGGATCACGCGATCACGGAGGCGCTCACACAACCCGAACTGTACCTCACCGATTTCGCGCGGTCTCTCTTTGACGATGACGTGGACGTTTCGGCTGAGGAGCTGACGGAGATGTACGTGTATCTCTTTAAGGAGAATCCCGTCTTCTTTGAGGAGGTCATTACGGCTCTCTCCACGGCTGCCGAGGCTACGATTTTGGATAGCGTTTTCAACCCCGGGCGCTTAAAGCTGGCCAGAAGCTTCAACAGCTTCGACACAGATGCCGTGCTGAAGAACCGAGAGACCGTTGAAGCTATGCTGGCGGCCTATGAGGACGTAACAGCCTGGATCGCCGGTTGATTGAATGATGAATTTTACGTTTTTTCAATGGAATGCGCTTTCCTGAAGGAAGTGTTGAGAAAAAACAGGAAGGAACAAATATGGAAAAGAATCCCATTGATCGGCTTTTTGATGAAAACGACAGCGATCCCATTATTCTGTACGGTGAGGACGGTCAAGAAATCGCCTTTGAGCAGATCGCCCTGATTCCCCTGGAGGGAAGAGTGTTCGTCATTATGCAGCCCGTTGAGCTGCTGGAGGGAATGGCCGATGACGAGGCTCTTGTCTTCGAGATCCTGGATAGGAACGGTGAAACGGTTCTGGACATTGTGCTCGATGACGAGACCATTGACGCCGTGTTCGCGAAATACGACATCCTGTTTGCCGAGGCGAACGCAGACTAAGATCTCCTTTGGCGAGTAGAATATATTCTCGTTTTCTTTAACCAACACGAAGCCCCCCGCGTTTTTGCGGGGGGCTTTTGCCGTGGGGATATGAAACGTTGCAACGTCAAATTATCCCTTGGAATGAGCTGAAATGAAACGTTCGTTTTTGAAAAGAGCCGCCGAAACGTATCTTTGAAAATAGTACCCAAAAACGACAAAAACATTTTGTCAAATCTGCCATTCTCCCCATACATAAAATCGTCACACATCTATGGTATAATGGTATCATGGATGCGAATTTGCTTTTCCATTCCGTTTGATTCCACCCGAAAGGACGGTCGTCTTATGCCCAAGAAATCCCGTACGAAACGGTTTATTGAATGGATCGTCACCCTCTGCCTGTCGATCGGAGCGGTGCTGTATCCTCGCAACGTCAAAAACGCGTTCCGAAGCGTAACTAAGAATTGGAAGGAATATATTTGCTTCTACTTGGCCGCCCTGGTCATGACGGCAGGCTTTTGGACGGTGACGCTGTGCGCCGAGGCCAATATGCATAAGGCCAAGCAGGCGGTGGCCGAGGAGTTCGACTACCACATCGAGGTAGCCATGCTGGATAATGACCAGTATGCCAACCTGGATCAACAGCTTCAGTACCAGCTGCAACGGGAAAGCGAATATTTGGAGAGCTATTACTGGGTGAACGACGGTCAGCCCCTGTTGGACGGCACCTACGCCTGCCGCATCTTACTGGATACCACCCACGGCATGAAAACGGCCTACGAAGAGGTGCGGGACGACATGCTCAACCGTGTCACGACGGGGCGGCGGGATATACGCTTCTCCCCCCTGTACACCTTTGCGGCTGACTACGGCATCCCCTACACCGTTCAGCTTTGGACAGTCTCCTTGGTATGGCTGGCCTTCTCCATCCTCATCATGGTGGTGCTGTTCCTCATTCGTCTGGATCATTTCAAGTTCATCTACGGCATTTATATGACCTGCGGCGCGGATTTCCCCACCCTCATGGGGGCGGCCGGAGGAGAGCTGCTGGTCATCACGGTGTTGACGTGGATCCCCGCGGCCCTCATCGGCGTGGGCATCGCCGCGGCTCTGTATATACCCGTGGGCGTTGGCCTGTGGTTCTCGGTCGAAACCATTCTCATTCCCCTGCTGGGCGGACTCATCGCCGTGATCTCCTCGGTGTGGTTTCCCATGCGGAAAATGTCCAAGCAACCCCCCGTTCGCCATTTGCAGGCGGGAGATAATACGTCTCTGGTCTCCTCCCCCCGCCGCTCCTTCTTCCTCTTCGGGGAATCCTTCCCGGGAAAATACGAGCTGTACGGTTTTTGGCGCATGCGGAAGTACTACCTCCGTCTGATTCTCTCCGCCATTCTCTTTGCCGCCTTCTTCATCTCGGGCCTGTACATAGCCGAGCTGAAGACCTACCACAACAATCTGGATCCCTACGAGTACGTCATTGCCTACCGCCCCTCCAACTACTACGAAGACCCCACCGTTGAGACGGAGGAGGGGGAGATCATCGGGGACGAGCCCTGGGCACCCACCTTGGAGCAGGACGAGATCATTCGCTACGACGTGGAGCTGTTTTTGAAGGACGTGGAGGCCGTTCCCGGCGTGAGTCATGCCGAATGGGACGTGAGCCTGTCGGGCGGATATACCCTGTCTCACCTGCTGTTGACCTCGGGT
This sequence comes from Eubacteriales bacterium, assembly GCA_045655025.1. Lineage (GTDB taxonomy): Bacteria > Bacillota > Clostridia > Oscillospirales > CAG-272 > CAMEON01. The sequence goes on from JAZOOM010000279.1 coordinate 10,391, forward strand.
CAGCTGTACGACGCGGACAGCTATACCGTTGCCAGCACGGAGCGCTCCTCCGAGGGCTACCGTTGGGCGGTGAACAACTACAACTACACGGCTGTGGATCAGGTTTGGATCGACAACATGAAAAATCACGGTCTGGCCACCTTCGAGGGCGATCCCTACGCCGTTCTCACCACGCCCAACGGTGTCATCATCAGCGAGGAGATCTACAACAAGAGGACGTACGACTTCAAGCCCGGTGATACGCTGGTGGTAGCGGTGTACCAAGACACCAAGATGCCTATTACCATGGTCACAGACCCCAAGGAGCTGTTGCGGGAGCAGATCAAGAATTACGATTTCCGCTACGAGACCTTCACGGTTTGCGCCGTGGTCAGCGGTCTGAACTCCGAGTCGGGCATTGTCTTCGGTGTCAACGATTCGACCTACACCGCGTTGACCGGCCGCCCCTCCAGTCCCACGGAGCTGAAGATCTACATGGAGAAGGGAACCGACATGGACACCGTTACCGCCGCCGAGGGCCTGATCCGCCGCGCGGTCAGCTCCTTCTCGGATTGGCTGGTGACTCCCACGGGAAATTACTTTGAGACGGGCATCAAGAGCCTCAAGAATGACAGCACCGTGATCCTGACCTTGGCCATCAGCCTACTGCTGATCTCTCCCATGGTCTGGTACTTCTCTCAGATCATGTTCTACCGCAAGAGACGGAACGAGTTCGCCGTGCTCCACGCGCTGGGAGCCCCCGACGATGCTTTTGCCAAGCTTCACCGTCTGGCGGGCGGAATCCTGTCCGGCGCAGCCTTCCTTGTGACGGTACTGCTGTCCCTGCTGTGTAACTATCTGGTCTACTTTACCGTGACAACCCTCCTGCCCAAGCTTCACATCACCGAAAGCATTCGGTATGAATTCAGGCTGTCCCTGCCTGCCCTCATTGCCTGCGTGCTCATATCGGTTCTTTGCGGATTCATGTCCTGCGAGCTGCCCTATCGGATGTACACCAAGCCCGATATCGGGGTGAGACGAGTGGACTGAGTATTTCTTTACCTCATACCGGAAAGGATGTTTCATTATGTCAACTGTAATCAATAAAGATCGCGTGATTCTGGAGGCCGCCGACGTGGTGCGCCAGTACACTCAATCCGACGAGGTCATCACCGCCGTCAATCGGGCGAACATGAAGGTCTACGAGGGGGAGTTCATCGCCATCGTGGGCGCGTCGGGCTCGGGTAAGTCCACCCTTCTCCACCTGTTGGCGGGCATGGATCGCCCCCAGGCGGGTACCATTACCATCCGAGGACAGGATATCACCGCCATGAAGCCCGACGAGCTGGGGCGCTTCCGCGGCAACTACCTGGGAATGGTGTTCCAGACCCACAACCTCATCCCCCAGTTCACAGCTTTGGAAAATATCCTCATTCCCACCCTCATGTGCCACAAGGAGGGCGCTTCCTACGAGGAGATGTTCAAGAAGCTGGTGGTGTCCCTGGGCATTGAGGACAGACTGCACCATCTCCCCTCGGAGCTGTCAGGCGGTCAGCAGCAGAGAGTGGCCATCGCCCGCGCCCTCATCAATATGCCCCACGTCCTCTTTGCCGACGAGCCTACGGGAAATCTGGACAGAGCCAACGCCGACGAGGTGCTGGAGCTGTTGCTGGAGACCAAGGATATGATCGGTCAGACCCTCATCATGGTCACTCACGATATGTCCATCGCCGAGCGAGCCGACCGCATCTTCCGCATGGAGGACGGCAAGCTGGAGCTGTGGCGCAAGCGGTGAGCCGGAGGTCCTGAGCCATATGCAAGCATACACAAAAACGGCATCTTCGCGGGAAGATGCCGTTTTTGTGTATGTGGGATCACTCTCCGTCGGGCTTATCGGCGGCGGGAGCATCCTCCTTCTTGGCTTTGGATTTGCGGGGAGCGCGAGGAGGCTTGGCCTCAGCGGCTTTTTCCTCTATGGGCTTTTCCTCCGTGGACTTAGCTTCGTCAGAGGTGTCGGTTTTCTTTTTAGCGGGGGTCTTCTTCTTGGCAGGAGTCTTCTTGACGGTCTTTGCCTCCTTGGCGGGAACTTCGGTCTTGGTCTCCTCGGGGGTGCCATCGGCCTTGGACTCCTCAGGGATGACTTCGGCCTTGACCTCCTCGGCTACGGCTTCGGGAGCCTGCGCTTTGGAAGAGGTGGTTTTCTTCTTGGGCGCGGTCTTTTTCTTGGCGGCGGTTTTCTTTGCGGGCTTGTCCTCCGCGGCGGGAGCGGCTTCGGCGGGAGCTTCGGCTACGGGTGTTTCCGCGGATATCTCCTCGGGAGCTTTCGCAGCGGCAACCGCCTCAATGGGCATTTCGGTGGGGATCGTCTCAGCGGCAGTCTCTGCGGCCGTATCCTCGTCAGTGACGATCGCCTTTTCGGCCGTTGCTTCTTCCGCAACAGGGATCTCCTCTACGACCTCCGTTGTATCTGCAACGGGGATCTCCTCTGCGATCTCCGTTGTATCCGCAACGGGGATCTCCTCTACGACCTCTGCTTTATCCGCAACGGGGATCTCCTCTGCGGGAGTCTTTTCTTCCGCGGAGATATCGATGGAGAGAACGTTCGTAGCGGGCGCGATCTCTTCGCTTGCGGTGCATGCGCTCTCTACAGGGGGTTCAATCGCGTTTGTTTCTACCACAGGCGTTTCCTTGATAGGCATTGCGAGGGTATCTGCAGAAGCCTCCGATACAGGGGTTTCCTCTATGGGTGCAACCTCCACGACCGCGGGAGCATCGGCCGCGGAATGCTTTTCAGCCTTGAATTTCGCGGGCTTTGCGGGCTTTTCTGCCTTGACGGCGGGCTTGTCCGAGGCTCCGGCAGAAGCCGCGGCGGCGTACTTCTCCATCTTTGCCAGCATCTTGGCGGCGGCCTTCTCGGTGGCCTCAGCCAGGGTCTTACCCGAATCGTTGAGGCTGATCTTGACCTGCTTGCCCTTGGCATCCTTGTACTTCAAGGTACAGGCAGCCACAGGACGGGCGTGGGGAGCGTTGGGAGGGGTTTCGCCGTAGGTGGGTTGCTCGAAGCCCAACTGCACACAGAGACGAGCCAGCTTTTCACGGTTGGTAGTCGGTACGGAAATCGTATCTTCGACGGGCTCGGCGGGGACTTCCGCAACGGGAGTAACAGACTCTTCAATCGCGGGGTGCTCCGCGGGAGCGGCCTCCGTGAACGTTTCCACGGGTACCCCCGCAGGGGCTTCGGTGAATTCAATCGTCTCTTCGACAGGTATTTCTGCAACGACCGTCTCAGCCTCCAGCGGGGCGGGAGACTCTTCGGTCAGGGGCTCCGTGGGGAGCAGGGCATCGGCGGGCTCGTCGTAGGGGGCGTCCTCGGGGGGGGCCAGCAGGGTGTCATAGTCGAAGGACTCGATATCGGCGGGAGCGCGCTTGGGGTCAATGCCCAGCTGGCGCAGAATGAAGGCGCGGATGAGGGATTCGTTTTGGTAGGAATCCAAGTAAATGGCACCCACCAGGGACTCGAAAATGTCGGCATAGGCCTTTTCACCGTCTCGGCGGAGCTCGGCGTCCCGATTCTGGGCGCGGAGGTAGCGAGCCAGACCCAGGGCCTTGACACGCTCGGTGAGGTAGCGGTTGCATACGTAGTGGGACCGCAGATCGGTGAACTGCTCTACGGTGCGCATGAAGAACAGGCCGTCCTCCAGCATGTGGGCGTACTTGGCCATGAAGTAGTTGGTGACGTGGTAGTTCATGAGGGTGTCGCCGTAGAACTCCAGCACCTCGTTGTCGGGGGCCTCGGGGTCGATCTTCAGGTAAGTCTTGCGTGTGAGCACCTGTACCAGCAGGCGCTTGTCATTGAATGTGTAGCCGATGGCCGCCTCAATGCGGCGGATGGCTTCGGTGTTGTGGACGGTCAGCATGACGGGTTCCTCCGTTTTACGGGCAGAGGGATGCTTGCCTCAATTTTTGTGGTTTTTCAGGGCGTGACGGTTTCTGCGCCGCTTCAGGAGAGGCTCGTCACGGGCCGCCAGGAACGCGCCTGCCGCCATGAGGACGAGAGCCACGAGGTAGGTCGCGGGAGGCGGGTCGCGGAAGATGGCCAGAGCGAGAGCCGTACCGATAAAGGGCGCAACGGCGTAGTAAGCACCCGTACGTGCCGCCCCCAGCATCCGTTGGGCGTACACGTAGCAGAAAATGCTCAGTCCGTATGCCACAAAGCCCACCGCGAGAGCCGCGGGGACTGCCACGAAGGAGGCGGGACGCTCACCGAGGAAAAGCCCGATGGAAAGCGACCCGAGACCCGAAAAAACACCCTTGAGCAGAACGATGACCAGAGGATCCTTGTCCGACAGCCGTCTCGTGCAGTTGTTCTCAATGCCCCAGCACAGACACGCCCCGAGGATAAACAGCGACCCCGCCGACGGACGGAGGGCGGTCACGTCCTCGATGGAGAGGAGAGTGCAGGACAGGGTGACGAGGATGATCCCGCCCCACAGACGGGGGGAGATGGCCTCGCGGAACAGGCACAGGGCGATGAGGGCGGTGGCGACGATCTCGAAGTTACCAAGCAGGGAAGCATTGGCCGCCGAGGACGTGGACAGGCCGAGGAGCAAGAGGATGGGCGCGGCGATGTCCAGACCGATCATCAAAAGCACGAAGGGGGTATCCGACCGTGAAAAGGGCTTTTCGGCGCGGGGGATCTTGCGGATGCGGCGCATAAGGGCGATCACCGCCATGCCCAGTCCCGCTCCCAGATAGAGCAGACCCGCCAGCAGGGTGGAGGGGATGGACTCCAGCAGGAGCTTGGAGAAGGGGGTGCTGATCGCGTACAGGGCCGCCGCCAGAACGGCGAGAAAAATGCCCGTGCGGTTGGATGGTCTCATGGGTTGTGTCTCCGTGGTTG
>JAZOOM010000280.1:0-4044 GCA_045655025.1 Eubacteriales bacterium
CCGACTACCGTGCTAAACTGCAACCCAAACTCACCGACAAACCCAAATTTGAATTCCATATTCCCCCCAGAATTATCTCAAATAAGGAGAACCCCTACCCCATGACCATCATCGAAACCCTCGCAAAAGAACTCAACCTCACCGCCGACCAGGTGGAAAAGACCGTCGCCCTCATCGACGAGGGGAATACCATCCCCTTCATCGCCCGTTACCGTAAAGAGGTCACGGGTAGCCTTGACGACACCATCCTCCGCACGCTGGAGGAGCGTCTGACCGCCCTGCGCAATCTGGAAAAGCGTAAGGAGGAGGTCAAGAACCTCATCGACGCCCAAGGCAAGCTGACCGACGAGATCGTGGCCGCCATTGACCGCGCCGTCACCGTCACCGAGGTGGACGATATCTACCGTCCCTTCCGTCCCAAGCGCAAGACCCGCGCGTCTGTTGCCCGTGAGCGGGGGCTGGAGCCTTTGGCTCAGATCCTTTTGGCACAGGAGAAGACCTACGACCCCGCTATTGAGGTGCAGGCCGAGGCCTACGTTGACCCCGAGAAGGAGGTCAATACCGCCCAGGAGGCTCTTCAGGGCGCTATGGATATCATCGCGGAGGACGTGTCGGACAACGCGGAGTACCGCAAGAAGCTCCGCTCCCTCACCTTCGACTACGGCTCTATCGTCACCAAGGCCGCCAAAGAGGAGGATTCGGTGTACTCCATGTACTACGACTTCTCCGAGGCCATCAAAAAGCTTCCCGGCCACCGCATCCTCGCCATCAACCGCGGCGAGAAGGAGGAGTTTTTGAAGGTTACGCTGACCGTTCCCGAGGAGACCGTGCTGGGATTCCTGTATAACAGCGTGCTGACCTCCACCGACTCCCCCGCCATGCCCTACGTCCGCGATGCTATCACCGACAGCTACAATCGTCTCATCTCCCCCTCCATTGAGCGCGAGATCCGCAGCGACCTTTTCGACAACGCCTGCGAGGGCGCTATCAAGGTCTTCTCGGATAACCTCCATCATCTCCTCATGCAGCCCCCCATCAAGGGCAAGGTGGTGCTGGGCTTCGACCCCGGCTACGCCCACGGCTGTAAGCTGGCCGTCGTAGATCCCACGGGTAAGGTGCTGGATACCGCCGTCATCTACCCCACCATCAAATCCCGTGTAGACCAGGCCGCTATGGTTGTCAAGAAGCTCATCCGCAACTACCGTGTGGACGTCATCGCCATCGGTAACGGTACCGCCTCCCGCGAGAGCGAGCAGTTCATTGCGGATATTCTAAAGCAGATGGACTGCGGCGCCAAGTACATCATCGTCAGCGAGGCCGGTGCGTCCATCTACTCCGCCTCCAAGCTGGCCGCCGAGGAGTTCCCCGAGTTCGACGTTATGCAGCGTTCCGCCGTCTCCATCGCCCGCCGCCTGCAGGATCCTCTGGCCGAGCTGGTCAAGATCGACCCCAAGGGCATCGGCGTGGGCCAGTACCAGCACGATATGAAGCAGGCCCGTCTGGACGAGGCTCTGGGCGGCGTGGTGGAGGATTGCGTCAATTCTGTGGGCGTGGACGTCAACACCGCCTCCCACTCCCTCCTTGCCTATATCGCGGGCATCAATTCCACCGCCGCCAAGAACATCGTCAAGTACCGCGAGGAGAACGGAGAGTTCAAGACCCGCGCCCAGATCACCAAGGTACCCCGCATCGGTGCCAAGGCCTACGAGCAGTGCGCGGGCTTCCTCCGCATCCCCGGAGGGAAAGAGATTCTGGACAATACCGGTGTGCACCCCGAGTCCTACGCCGCCGCCAAGGCACTTCTGACCATGTTCGACTACACCGAGGATGACTTGAAGGCAGGAAATCTGTCCTTCCTCAAGTCCAAGGTCATCAAGGCAGGAACCAAGAAAACCGCAGATGCTCTTGGCATCGGTGAGCCTACCCTCATGGACATCATTGCCGAGCTGGAAAAGCCCGGCCGCGATATCCGCGACGGCTTTGACGCCCCCGTTCTCCGCGAGGACGTGCTCTCCCTCTCGGATCTCAAGCCCGACATGATCCTCACGGGCACCGTCCGCAACGTCACCGACTTCGGCGCATTCGTGGATATCGGCGTACACCAGGACGGTTTGGTGCACATTTCCCAGTTGTCGGATAAGTTCATCAAGCACCCCTCCCAGGCCGTGTCCCTGGGTGACGTGGTCAAGGTCAAGGTGCTGAGCGTGGACGTGCAGAAGAAGAGAATTTCCTTGACTATGAAATTTAAAGCGTAAAAATTGAGCTTTATCGGACGGCCCCATAAAATCCATCGGAGATTATCATGAATATTCAGAAAATAGCCATCAACCAAGCCGTCTACCGCGACAAGGTCTACGCCTGCTGGCAGGGTAAGAACGTGGGCGGTACCATGGGCACCCCATTTGAGAATCAGCCCGGTCCTTTGAATGTTATGGGGTACACCACCCCCAAGGGAGAGCCCCTGCCCAACGACGATCTGGATCTCCAGCTTGTCTGGCTCCGTGCCATGGAGGAGTTGGGACCCACTCAAATGTCTCCCAACCATCTGGCCTGGTACTGGACTCGCTACATCTACCCCGATTGGAACGAGTACGGCATCGCCAAAAATAACCTGAAAATGGGCTTCCTGCCCCCTATGAGCGGCGAACTGAACAACGTCGCGTGGCGGCACTCCAACGGCGCGTGGATCCGTTCCGAGATCTGGGCGTGCCTCGCCCCCGGATGCCCGGATATCGCCGTGAAGTACGCCATCATGGATGCCTGTGTGGATCACGGACTTGCCGAGGGAACCGTGGCGGAGATCTTCACTGCCGCGTTGGAATCGGTCGCCTTCGTGGAGACCGATATCCGCGCCGCCGTGGAGCGGGCTCTCTCCTATATCCCCGTAGACAGCCGCGTAGCCACCACCATCCGCCTCGTTATGGAGAAGTACGACGGGGGAGCGTCCTGGTTGGAGGCCCGTCAAGCCGTAGTGGACTTCAACGCCGACTGGGGCGCGTTCCAGGCTCCCGGAAATCTGGGATTTGCGGTGTTGGGGCTTCTCTACGGCGAGGGTGACTTTTTGCAGTCTCTTCTCTACGCCATCAACTGCGGCGACGACACCGACTGCACCGCCGCCACGGTGGGCGCGTTCCTGGGTATCCTGTACGGTACGGCAGGCATTCCCGCCGACCTGGCCGAGTACATCGGTGACCGCATCCTGACCATGTCTATCGACCGCTCGGCGGACTGGGCGAAGATCTTCCCGGATACCTGTACCGATCTGACCTACCGTGTCGTTCGCCTCATGCCCACGGTCATGCAGGCTCATCACATCGACCTCGTCTCCGCCGACGGAGAGACCGACGGTGTGCTCTACCCGACGGGCGTACCCACGACCCTCCCGACCACTCTCTACCTTTCCTCCGTGGATGAATTTATGGCACAGCCCCCCTATTCCTTCTTCGTGGAGGATCACGGCATCATGGCTCTGGTGCATTACGAGGACGAGCCCTACATCAAGCCCCACGGTCAGCTGACGGTGACGGTAGAGCTTCGCAATCCCCAGTACGATGCGCAATGGCTGGAGGTGCAGGCTCATATCCCCGCAGGCTGGACGGCGGATTACCAAAGGGCTGTCTGCTTCCTCCATGGCAGCAGCTGCAGCACAGGCCCTCGGGGTTTGGGTCACGTCACGGGGCGCACCGTTTGGCAGATCACCTTCACCGCCTGCGAGTCGGTGGAGGCTGTCAACCGCATTCCCGTCATGATGGAAATCAAGGGCTATCCCATGCCGCTCTGCATCCCGCTGACGGTTTTGGGGTAAACTGAACCAAAGATAAGGAGTCATTATGAAACACATTCTGATCGTCGTCGATATGCAGACCGACTTCGTGGACGGTGCCCTCGGCACTCCCGAGGCTGTCGCCATTCTGGAGAACGTCACCGCCAAGATCAAGGCCTACGCCGCTGATCCAGACGGAGTGATCTTCGTTACCTACGACACCCACACCGGGGACTACATGGAGACCTCGGAAGGGAAGAATCTCCCCGTTCCCCATTGCA
>JAZOOM010000281.1:0-3410 GCA_045655025.1 Eubacteriales bacterium
GGAGATTCACGCGCCCGTAAGGGCGCATATCGTACCGCGAGGGTTTCACCCCGAGCGGTATATCGTGCCGCAAGGCATATCGCACCCCGAAGGGGTATCTCGTTAAAAAGCAACAAGCTCAATCATTTTTACGGTAAACGAGATGCCTGTGGCGCGATATGTGCTTCGCACACGATATGCCTTGCGGCGTGAGATGCCCTTCGGGCGTGACGGGCCTTCGGCCCGCTAAACAGCAATTTAACCATATCTACATCATCACTCACAGAATATGCGCCCGAGAACAAAAAGCTACCCGCAGACCAAATGATCTGCGGGTATATAAAAATTATTTATGCAGTAACGCCTTGACGACCCTGCCGCTGTCCTGCTCAACGACGACGAATCCGCCGCCCCACGGGAAGTAGTTCTTGGTCACAAGCCACAGGCGGTTTTCCGCGTCGTAGGACACCGTAACGGATCCGAACAGATGCTTCCCCGTCAACTCGTCGATAATGGCACCGCCCACTTCACCCGCCGTCTCATAGTCGGGGATAAACCCAACCTCGGGAGCGCCGTTGTTATCCTCGGCGAAGTCGCTGAGGTATGCGGCGATGTCCATCTCTCCATCGTAGGTGACCGAGGGGATGGTGAACAGAAGCGCACAACCGCCGACCAGAATGACAACGGCTTCCATGACGCAAAGCCAGAACCAAAGCTTCTTTTTCATGATGTTTCTTCCTCCTATGGGCACTTCAGTCATGTGGAACAGGCTTACTTGTTGTAGATCTCCACCTCACAAAGGGAGAACAGGTGGCCGTCGTTGAAGCCTGCCTGATCGCGGAGGGAGTAGCCCACGATGCGGACGTACCGCGCCTTGACGTTCTCCAGCTTACACTCGAAGGGCTGCTGACCCTGCCGCTTTTCGGGGCACTCGCCCTCGTAAACCTTGGTGTAGTTCTTCCCGTCCTCGGAGACCTCAATGCGGAATTTGTACGGGAAGTAATCGTCTCCGGAGCGGCCGAAGAGGACTACCTTGTCGATATCGTAGGCGTAGGCCAGGTCGATCAGCACCCACTCCTCACCGTGATCGGCGGTGGGATGGCGGCCGACAGCCGAGGTCCAAGCGCCCGACTCGCGGCTGCCGTTGGTCAGGCCGTCGGGCTCCCAGCCGATGACGTGGCTGGAGGCTGTAACGTCGCGCTCCAAGGCTACGTTGGTGCCGGAGGGCTCGTTGCCGGGAATAAGGTACAGGCTGTCGTTATCGGGAGCGGGGACAGAACCGTCATCGTTGTAGATCTCGATCTCTGCGATCTCAAAGCCGCCGCGCTCACAGCCTTTGGTTACAGTCATGCGGAGGTAGCGTGCCTCTACAGCATCAAAGGTAAAGCTGGGGATGGCGGTGAGGCAATCGGTATAGCCCGTCTTCTCCACCACGGTGATCCAGTTCTCGCCGTCGGAGGAGACGGCAATGGTAAAGTCGCGGGGGAAGGTCTGACCGCGGGTGAACTTGGTGCCCGTGGGGTAGAAATCCACACGGTTGACGGTGGTGACACGACCCAGATCAACCTCTGCAAAGCCCGTATCCTTGGTGGATCGATAGCCTACAGCGGTGGAAACGCTGTTGTCGCGGATACCGTCGGTGAGGGTGTAGGCGTAGTAGCCGCCGCCGTGGACAGACGATTCCACTGCGGGAGCCTTGCCTTCGGCCAGATTTGCGGACTTATCCCAGGTCTTATCCACGATATTGTCGTGCTGACCCACCGCGAGCAGGATGAATCCGCCGGGCTGGAAGGTAAGCTCGACCTTGCCAGAGGAGATATCCAGCTCCACGTATTCGCCGCTGTTGAGGTTGTACAGGTGGGTGATGGCATCGGTCAGATCGAACTCGTAGGTGACTTCCTTGCTGTAGTTCTTGTTGACCAGCATGATGTAATCACGACCTGTTTCACGGTCTGTCATAAGGGAAATGATCACACCGTAACGCCCCTTGGCCTTGGCGTACAAGGGCACGTCCTCAGCCTTACAACGGGTGATGCCGGTCTCGGTACCGCCGGTATGGTACACCTCCAAGGCATCCAGACGAGCCAGCACGGGGCCTACCTTGAGGATCTGACCGTTAATAGCGGCCACGTCGTCGTAGATGTCGGTCTTCTCGCCGTAGGGGGAAATGATGGCGTAGTCCTTGGGCTCGCAGAAGCCCGTTGTCCACCATGTGAAGTAGGTCATAGACTTCAGGCCGTAGGCAAGGCCGGCGGAGGTATGGTAGCGGATCTCGCCGCCGTTGGTGCGGCGGAAGTTACCGCCCTCACCGATGGACTGAATGTAGAAGGCAGTGGGCACGTCGTATTTCAGACCGATCTCACGGAACATATTGAGGTTATAGAACATATCGGGATCGCCGCCGTTGTAGGGGAAGGGGTACTGATCGTAGCAGAGGCTGCCGTAGTATTCCTTCCCTGCCTCGATGATGGTGTCCTCCACGTGTCCCTGATAGTTCTCAAAGACCCACGTGGCCCAGAAGGGGAGGAAATTCAAGCGGGGATTGACGCCCGCCTTCATGATGGCACGGCAGGCGGCGGAGTACACCCAGGGCTCGGCGGGCTCGTCGCGGACGTGGATATCCGTGATGATGGGGTTCTTCTTCAGCTCGGTCATGTAGTCGATGATCTGCTGCTCGCTCATGCGGAGCAGATCCTTACCGTCCACGCCCACCGAGTAGGCCACGTTGATGCCGCGCTCGGCGGCCAGCTGAAGCTGGAGGTTGTTGGCTTCTTTGTTGATGGCGCCCTCGCGGTTGGTGATCTCAATGAAGGTAATGTTGGCATCACGGATCCAGTCGTACTGCTCCGCGTTGGTGTATTCGTAGGGAGGCTCCCAGAAGATACCGATTTCGATGTTCTTATCGCTCTCGGGGAAGACGTTGAGGGCGGGATCCTCAAGGGGCTCGGTGATCTCCTCGGTGGGTGCTTCGGTAATGGGGTCAGTCATGTTCTCTTCATCCGTCTCCTTTTCTGTGGGATCCTCAGGGGAGGTGGCGTCCGCCTGAGTGGTGTCGGGTAGAGTATCCTCGGATGGAGGAGTATCCGTACAGGCAGCAAGGCACAGGAACGCCGTCAGAGAGAGGGCGAGGAGGGCCGTAACCGCCATCACACGGAGAAGTCGGGGGAGGTTGGTGCTGTTTTTCATGGGAATATCTCCTTCCTTTTGGGGATGTTTACATAATACCACATTTTATGGTAAAATGCAATATGCGTTTTGCATATTTTTCGGAAGAAAAAATCCCCGCCATTCGGCGGGGATAGGGGAAGGATCAAGCATCCTCCAAAAGAATGCTCCGAATGGAGACGATTTCGGCCTCGGTGACACCGATGGTCAGCAGATACTTCTCGATCTGCTCCTGCAGGGTGCCTCGGGGCGCGAAGGACTTCAGG
>JAZOOM010000282.1:0-5752 GCA_045655025.1 Eubacteriales bacterium
CTACCGGTGCGCGCCGAGGCGCTCAAGGCCGCCCTCGGCACTGCCGGCCGCCGTTCTAGGTGCTGGGGGCTTCGCCCCCAGCACCCCCCTCGCATAGCTGCAACCCAATAGACCGATAAACCCCAATTTTTACACCTTCAAATACCCCTTCAGCACCTTCAAGGTATTCCAAACACCGTCAATATGGCTTCTCTCATACCCATGGCTGGCGTACACACCGGGGCCGATGAGGCCGTGGCGGATATCCGCTCCTGCGGAGAGAGTGGCCTCCACGTCGGAGCCGTACATGGGGTAAATGTCCACAGCGTAGTCAGCCCCCTCTACCTTGGCGGCCTCAATGGGCTTGCCCACCACCTCGTAGCTGTAGGGGCCGTGGGAGTCCTTGGCGCAGATGGAAACGGTGCGCTCGGTGCAGGACAGGCCGTTACCCACACAGCCCATGTCCACGCTGATGCCCTCGGTCACGTCCGCGGGGCAGGAGGCCGAGCAGCCGTGGCCGACTTCCTCGTAGACCGTGACGTGCATATAGGTACGGCGGGAGAGGGTAATGCCCTCGTCCTTCACAAACTTGGCAAAGCCCAGAAGAATGGCCACCGACAGCTTGTCGTCCAGAAAACGGCTCTTGATGTAGCCCGACTCCGTCACGCGGGTGCGAGGCTCAAAGGCCACGATGTCCCCCACCTCGATACCCAGCGCGCGGGTGTCGGCGGCGGAGTTCACGTCCTCGTCCAGCACCACCTCGGTGGTGTCGAAGGTGCGGTTGGTAGGACTCTAGGCGGGGTTAACATGAACCGACGCGTTGCAAAGCTGGAGCGTGCCCTCAATGATGCGGCCGCTACGGGTGTGAACACGGACGTTTTCGGTCTCGCCGTTGTCGGCCTTCATGCCGCCGAGATTGGTGAGGCGCAGGCGGCCGTTCCCCTTGATCTCGGCCACCATACCGCCCAGGGTGTCGGCGTGAGCGGCCAGGAGCAGACCACCCTCGGGGGAATTCTCGCCCCCCAAGTCGATCATGACACCGCCCTTGACGGTGATCTCGGCGGGGTAGCCCAGCGCGGCAAATTCGGCTCTCACCCACTCGGCGGCGGCCTTGGTGTAGCCCGTGGGGCTGTCGATGGCGAGAAGGGAGACGGCTTTTTCGGTGGCGTATTCGGCGTAGGTGCGGTTCAGCATGTGTATATCCTCCGTTTTGGGAATTTATTTTCTTCATTTTATCACAAATTCGGGCGGGAGTCAAGGGTGTATCGGTGGAAGATTCAAAAACATTCGTAGCCAAATTGGGTTTTGTCAGCGGCTTCATTTCATCGCAGGGGAGGCTATCAGCCTCCCGCGAATCTGCGAAAAATAAAGATAACAATAGGTTTTTAGGATGGCGGGAGGCTGATAGCCTCCCCTACAACCCGATATTACCGCACCTACAACCCCCAATTTGTCACGGCATAAATCCGAAATCCAAACAGCGGTTGACCTCCAAACAACTATTTGATAATTGATTTTCTCTGCGAAATATGCTATACTGTCAACACACCGGTGAAACACAAGAAAAGGAGACTCAATATGCAACTGAACATTGACAGTAAGATCAAAGAACTCCGCCGCCGCGACGGGCGCACCCAAGAAGCCTTGGCCGAGGCTCTGGGCGTGACCAATCAAGCCGTTTCCCGCTGGGAGTCGGGGGGCAGTTACCCCGATATGGAGATCGTGCCCGCGATTGCGAATTACTTTCATGTGTCCATCGATGAGCTGTTCGGGTATCAGAACGATCGGGAGGAGCGGATCAAAGAGATCATTGAAAAGGCCAAACACCATATGCATATGCAGGGTACGGTTTTAGGCAAAGGTCTCGGCGAATACGAAAGCTGTGTGAATATGCTTCGCGAAGCTTTGGATGAATTTCCAAACGAGCCAGAAATCCTTTACATGCTCGCGGAGGCACTTCACCGACTCGGTTGGCAAAAACATGGTCGCGCGATACGCAAAAAGGATGAAGACACAGGTCATTATTCCGACAACATTGAATACAATGCGAAAAACACCTATTGGTGGGATGCCTTGCAGGTATATGAAAAGCTGTTGAAAATGGATATCTCATCCGACCGCCGCGGAGAGATCGTACTTGTAGCATCCATGATGTACAAATGCATGGGTGAGTACGAAAAAGCAAAGGCACTCGTCCGAGCGCAGGATTCCATCCTATATTCCAGAGAAGTACTTTTGCCGAGAGCCACGGTTGGCGAGGAACGGGAACAGGTACAAGGGGAAAGCATTATCAATTGCCTGCGCGGACTGCATTGGATACTGTCAGGTGCGTTCGACAAGCGGGAAACCCACATCACCGAATACGACAGAAGCATCCTTTTGGCTCTCGCGCATATGTACGAGCTGATATTCAGCGATGGCCGATGCGGGGGTGAACACGCAATGATCGGACTCATTTACAGGAGTCTGGCCAAACGCGAGGTTGTCGGCGGGGGCGATCTTCAAAAAGCCATTGCCTATTTCGACAAGAGCTTTACTCACTACAAAGAATACAAAGAGATTTGCGGACATGGTGACTATCAATATTCCGCGCCGCTCGTATCCAAGGTGACGGTTTCGGGTGACAAGCTATCCGCCGTAAGCGACAACTATTGGAAAGAAATTCGGGATGGTCTTCCCGAAAGTCTCGTCACCGAGCTCCGCCAAAACCCCAAATACGCCGAATGCTTCGCATAATCCCCGCCCCGCCTCGCGCGGGGCTTTTTCAATCCATTCCCCATGTCGCATACTGACATTTTACCCAAAAATCACCCCGTTTTTTATACACCCCCAACCCTTGACACTCCCCTTCCTTTCTTGTATAATAAAACCACAAATCATCATCTTATCCCCGAAAGGAGATCCCCTATGTATATCTGGTCAAAGCCCGCCTCCGCCCAAGTCTTCAAGCACACCCAGAAGTGGCACGAGGACTCCACCGCCCTGACCCTCCACACCGCCCGTAACATGACGGTATCGGGTCAGATCTGTATGCGGGACGTGGAAACCGCCTTTGACGTCACGGATCTTGCGGTGAAAGGCCTCCCCGCAGGTGTCACCGCCAAGACCTACATCACCGACTACATGATCTACAACGACGGCGTTCCCTACCCCGACATCCTCTCCACCAAGACGGAGACCCACGTCCCCATGAACGCCACCCAGAGCCTGTGGTTCTGCTTCACCGTTGACACCGACGCCCCCGTGGGCACCCATACCGTTACGGTGGTCGTGAACACCAGCCTCGGTGAATACTCCATCGACTGGAAGCTGACCGTCTACCCCGTCACCCTCCCCGAGCCCAAGGACTCCGCCTTCGGCCACGAGTATTTCCTCAACCCCTTCGGTAACTTCCCCAAGGATCACCCCTGCAAGAAGCCTCCCTGTGAGCCCTTCTACACCCACGTCCGCTACGACGAGGGCTGGTGGGAGCTGATGGCCAACTTTGCCAAGACTCTGAAGGCCATGCGCGTCAACAGCCTCCACATCCAGCCCCTGCCCCTGCTCTCCGACGGCGGCTCCAAGCGGATCAGCGACACCGAGTGGGAGTTGGATTTCGGTCTCTTTGACCGCTTCGTGGAGCATTTCCTATCTCATGGCTCCTTCCGCTACCTCACCATCTGCGCCGTCATCGGCGCGGTCAACGGCAAATATATGCAGGCCATCGACGAGAACGGCAACGTGTTCTGGCTGGAGATTTTCACCCCCGAGTGCGAGGCGTGGGCAAAGGCCTTCTACAGCGGTATCTACAAGCACTTCGAGGAGCGTGGTTGGCTTCCCATGCTGCAGATGCGCCTGCAGGACGAGCCCCACTCCTCCGAGTTCTGGAAATGGGCGAAGGATCTCTGCCGTGAGTGCATGCCCGGCATCGTATGCGGTGAGCCCATCGACACCCACACCATCTCCCGCGAGCTCTGCGGCTACGTGGATCAGTATATCCCCCGCATCGAGGTCTACGAGGAGGGCAAGGACTACTATCTGGAACGGCAGCGCGCAGGCGATCAGGTCTGGTGCTACTCCTGCTGCTACCCCTTCGACATGGGCTGGATGAACAAGTTCATCGACCTGCCCCCCATCTACTCCCGCCTCATGAAGTGGGCGTGCTTCACCCACGGCATTACGGGCTTCCTCCATTGGGGCTTCAACTACTGGGATATCTCCCTCTACGGCCTCCACCCCGACGCCCGCTTCAAGGGTGACGGCTTCATCGTCTACCCCGACGCCGAGCACAACAGTCTCATGCTCTCCGCCCGCGGTCTGAATACCATCGACGGCCTGCAGGATTGGGAGCTGTTGGGCCTCCTGCGGGAAAAGAACCCCGCCGCCGCCAAGGCCATTGCCCGCCGCGTGGCCTTTGGGTTCACCGACCTCCACACCGATCCTTTGTCGCTGGAGGCGGCAAGAGCCGAGGTGCTGATGCTATTGTCGTAAAAATTGCAGTTTAGCGGGGAGGATTCGATCAACCGTAGGGGCGATTCATGAATCGCCCGACGCCCCTAAAAGGCATGGTGTTCGAAAGCCTTTTCAATATACGGGCGATTCGTGAATCGCCCCTACAACCTATTCAAACACCCCGCCAACCCCAAATTTGAAAGAAATCCGCCGTCCCTATTACCGAAAGGAGTCCCCCATGAAACACGCCAAACGCCTCCTGACCCTCATCCTCTCCGCCACCCTGCTTTTGACCTGCGGCGCAAGCCTCATCCTCCCCACCTCCGCCAAGGATATAAATGTCCAGAACGGCACGGGCACCCGTGAGGCCCAGTTCGTCACGGGTGACACGGGCTACCGTGTCAAGATCAATGCCCCCTTCACGGGCTTCGGCTTCTCCATCCCCACCTGGGCGACCAACACCGCCTCCTGCACGCTGGTCATGTACAAGTGGGCAGGCACCTACCGCGACACCACCAGCGGTGAGCCCATCGCCTCCAAGGACTTTGAGGGTCTTCGGGACAACGCCACCAACTGGGTGACCTTCGACGAGCAGCCAGCCGGTGAGTACCTGTTCCTCATCACCAAGCCTGCGGGCACGCTGGGTATCTGGATGTACAAGGATCCCGTGGATGCCCTCGGCTTCCACTACATAGGCGGCGCGGAGGCTGTCGGTGAGATCCAGATGCAGATCCGCTTCCCCGGCAACGTATCCGAGCCCTTCGGCAAGTGCGAGCCCTCGGTGGATCCCATCGACGGCAACCACACGCCTCCCGCCGAGTACGTCACCCCCGAGGATAGCCTCCTTCTGACCCACGAGGTCATGCCCGACACCTGGGTATTCACCGACGGTCTGGGTCGAACCTCTCTTACCAACGCCGAGGTGGGCGATCCCCGGGAGGATAAGACCGTTGCCATTTTCTACTGGACGTGGCACGGAAATCGGGTTGGCAACGGCTATTACAATATTCAGGAAATTTTGGATCAATATCCCGAGGCCATCAACGACTACAACCATCCCGTCTGGCCTACGAATATCTCCTACGGCCACTGGAATGAACCGATTTACGGCTTTTACGTAACGCAAGACGCCTGGGCCATGCGTCGCCAAAGTGAGCTTTTGGCCAATGCGGGAATCGATACCGTCGTGGCCGACAATACCAACTGGTCCAACCCCAGCTTTAACGCCTGCTTCCCCATCTTGGAGACTTGGTCCGATGCCATGGACGACGGTGTGAAAGCTCCGAAATTCTCCTTCATGCTTCCCTTTGAAAACAACGCGCTCACGGCGCCCCATCTTCGT
>JAZOOM010000283.1:0-2945 GCA_045655025.1 Eubacteriales bacterium
TATTGGCAACCCGAACATCCCGATAAACCCCAATTTGAAATACCGACTGAATCGTTACTCTACGATTTGTGCGTTGACATAAAAAAGAGACCGCCAAGAGTGCCTTGTCGGTCTGCTTTGATAAGATTAGTGATTTTGCTCGCCCCTACGCAGTTCGGCTCTGTCCATGACGCGCTTGGCGGCACCGAAGCGCTTGGCAAGGGTCAGAGCGGCGACGTAAAGGCCGCTGTATGCCACGCATACGGTGACAAAGAGGAGATAGGGGGTCTCGTTGATGAGGCTGTCGTAGGTGACAGACCAGCCGTTGTGGATGATGCCTGCCAGGAAGCGGACACCGCCCGAAATGAAGCCTTGGAACTTGAAGAGCATGGCGAAGATCAAATGCGCCAGAGAGGCCAGCGCGCCGCTTGCCACCGTTTCGCCCACCGAGCAGACGGCCTCGCGGTAGCCCTCGGCGTGGCCGAGGAAGGCCAGGAGCGCGGTGACACCCGCGGTATAGACCACGATACGGATGACCGTGAGGACGGGGTAGGGAAGAGCCACGAATTTTTCAACGATGTAGATGAGCAGAGCCTCGGCCAGCATGACGGTGATGCAGGAGCCCACGAAGTAGAAGAAGTAAAGAAGGGCGTTGAGCGCCAGATTGGTCTTTTTCATCGCGATCAGAAGGCAGAGCTCATGAGCTTGGCCAGCATCTTGTCCGAGCTGCGCTTGATGAGGGCGGCGTAGTAGGCGGTGACGATGATCTCCAGAGCCTTGGCCAGACGCTCGCGAGCACCCTCCATGACCTCGTTGTAATCGGAGATCTGCTCGCGGATGGCTTCCTTGATGGATGCCTTGGAGGCCACGTCCTGACGGGTCAGTGCCTCCAGAATGCGGCAGATATAGTCGTACAGGACGGAATCGCGGATGATGTCGTCGGTGGTATCGTCGATCTTACCGTTGATGTACTGGAGCAGGAAGGCGATGTGATCCAGCTGGATGCAGGAGCGGAGCATGTTGATGATGAGGATGTGCGCCACCTGGTCGATGTTGTACTTCTTCAGGCGGGCGTTGGCGACCCAGCCGCGCTTCGTCCAGTTCTGCAGGGTGGAGCCGTCGATGCCCGACACCTCGCGGATCTGGGAGAGCATGACGCCCTCGCTGATGTAGAAGACCTTGGAGAGGAACTCCAGGCCGGTTACGTTGCCCATATCGCTCTTGTTGAGCTTGGTACCGGGAATCAACGCGTCATTGATTTCGAGATTCATAGAATACCTCCTGTGTACGTAGGATGACGTTATCGGTAAATGCGGCTGTAGAGCCGCTTATGTGGTGTGGCGGACTTTATTCCGTTGTGCTTTTATTATATCTTGCGGTCGTTCGATTGTCAATAGCAAATTGAAAAATTTTCGAATCATTCACAATCTTTTCTCATATGATTGAATCATGACAGGCGGATGAGAGAGGAGAGACGGCTATGGCCAGAATCAAGTGGGAGGTAAGCTGCGGGGCGGTGATCCTTTGGCTGGGAGGACTTGCCTTGGGATTATGGGAATGGCGGCGAAGGGGGACGGGACTGCTTGCAGAGCTTTTCCCCGTGGCGGTGGTGCTGGGGTGTGTTGTACTTCACGAGTTGGGACACCTGGGGGTGGCGCGGTGGGTAGGCGTGGAGGTGCGTGGCGTGAGGATCGATTTGTTGGGAGCTCGTCTGGAGCTGGCGGGGATGATTCCTTACGGTAAAGAAATGGCGGTGGCGCTGGGCGGGCCCATGGCGAACCTTCTTTCGGCGGCGGCTGTTTACCCTGTGTGGCGTGGAAACGGGGGGGAGGGGCTGCTGTTGTTTTCGGTCGCATCGGTTTTGCTTGCTGCCGTGAATCTCTTGCCCATAGGGACGTTGGACGGAGGGCGGGTGCTCTACTGCGCGGCGGCAAGGCTGTGGGGAGAGGACGCCGCGCAGAGAATACGCGGGATCACCACAGGAGTGTTTCTTGGTGGGATATGGCTTTTTTCGGTGTACGGCCTATTGCTGTCTGCCCGTTTTTTGTCTCTCTTTGCCTTTTCTCTTTGCCTGCTGCTGCGGAGCTCGGAGGAATGGGGAAATTGAGGGAGCATCGGTATTTCTTACGGGGGTTTTTTGCGAAAAGATGCGAAAAAGATATTGACAAACGGGGAAAACTGTGTTATAATACACCACATCACAGAAATGCAATGAAGGAATTATTCTTTACCTGTCCTGCTTTCAGAGAGTCGGCGGTTGGTGCGAGCCGATAGAGAGGGTGAAGCAAGTCTCATTCCCGAGCAGAGAGACCCAACCCCTGTGCAGTAAGTCTCTCCGGTTTGTCCCGTTACAAGACAGAGGAGCTGATGGGCTCCGATAAGGTGATCTCACTATGAGATAACCGAGGTGGTACCGCGAATGATTTCGTCCTCGGATGTACGTTTGTACATTCGGGGTTTTTTGTTTTCGGAACGTATATTATCTCACTCTGCGCAAGCTGATCCCAAAGGTTTTTGGGAAGTCACGAAACACTTTTTTGCAAAAAGGGTTTTGTGCGGGGCTTGGGCAGAGCCCCAAATATCATGTAAAAAGGAGATTCCCACCATGAGAATTGCCGACCGCACCCTGTGCCGCGAGAATTGCACCTTTAGCTTTAAGGAAAAGATCGAGATCTGCCGCCAGCTGGAGAAGCTGAAGGTGGACGTGATCGAGATTCCCGCCATTGAGAACCCCAAGACCGACGTGCTGTTCGTCCGTACTGCTTCCTCCTTCGCGGGGAGCTGTGTGCTGTCGGTGTGCGTGGGCATGACGGCTGAGAGCTTTGAGCAGGCTGTACAGGCTGTTTCTGCCGCCAAGCACCCCAGACTCCGCGTGGAGGCCCCCGTGTCCCCCGTGGGCATGGAGTACGCCGCCCATAAAAAGCCCCCCAAGATGATCGAGTGGGTGTCCGCCACCGTGGCGAAGG
>JAZOOM010000284.1:0-3468 GCA_045655025.1 Eubacteriales bacterium
CAAAAGTCCCTTAAGCGGGTCCAGGGCAGAGCCCTGGCCGATAAACCCAAATTTGAAATCTCCCCGAAAGGATTCTCCATGCTACTCACCAATTACGATCTTTACGATCTCTACGCCGTTTTTGTCCTGATACGCGCGTATCCCTCCGATAAGGCCAATGCCTTGGCGGTGGATGCCGTTACAGAGATTGTGGACGCGCCCCAAGCACAGTTTGGCAGCACCAACGCCATCCGCTCCCGTCTTGGGAATATTCCCGAGCTGGATCGGGAAAAATGGTTCTTCGTAGACACACAAAACGTCTACACGTGGATGCCTCCCATCCTAAAGGATGAAAAGGCCTATGCCATCCTCTCTGCCTGCCTCGCGGAAATGCAGGAGGCCATGACCATGGGGAATACCGAACGCATTTACGACCTGGCCGACGCCCTCCATAATATCCCGCTCATTCTGGCCGAGGGCAAAAAAGATCAGCTCCGCGCAATCAAGCAGATGATCTCCTACGTCTACCGCCCCAAATGGAACAAGGATTTCCTGCGGGGCTTACTGTAAATTTGAACATTACCGAAAAAGGAACCCATATACCTATGCAAACGTCCATCATCATAAAAGGCGCCCGCGTGCACAATCTGAAAAACGTGGACGTCACCATTCCCCGCGACAAGCTGGTGGTCATGACGGGGCTTTCGGGCTCGGGCAAGTCGTCCCTGGCCTTCGATACCATCTACGCCGAGGGACACCGAAGATTCGTGGAGTCCCTGTCCTCCTACGCCCGTATGTTCCTGGGGCAGATGGACAAGCCCGACGTGGATCTCATTGAGGGTCTGTCCCCCGCCATCTCCATCGACCAGAAGACCACCACCAAGAACCCCCGCTCCACCGTGGGTACGGTCACGGAAATCTACGACTACCTCCGCCTCCTGTACGCCCGCGTGGGCGTGCCCCACTGCCCCGTCTGCGGCAAGGAGATCCGCCAGCAGACCGTGGATCAGATCATCGACAAGATATTGGAGCTGCCCGAGGGCACCCGCTTCATGGTGCTCTCCCCCGTGGTGCGTGCCCAAAAGGGTATGCATGAGAAAGTCTTGGCCGATGCCAAAAAGAAGGGCTACGTCCGCGTCCGCGTGGACGGAAGCATTTACGATCTGGCCGAGGATATCAAGCTGGACAAGAACAAAAAGCACAGCATTGAGATCGTGGTTGACCGGTTGGTCATGAAGGAGGGTATCCGCTCCCGTCTGTCCGACTCGGTGGAAAGTGCTCTGAACGCCGCCGAGGGACGGCTCACCATCCTGACCGTTCCCCGCGGTGATGAAGAGGAGACCGAGTTGACCTTCTCCCAAGCCTACGCCTGCGAGGAGCACGGCATCTCCTTTGGCGAGCTGGAGCCCCGCGTTTTCTCCTTCAACAATCCTGCGGGCGCATGCGCCCATTGCGGCGGCATTGGCGACATGCAACGGATCGCCGTCAAAAAGCTGATCCCCCACCCCGAAATGACTCTGTGGGAGGGGGCGATCCAAGTCAACGGCTTTAAGACCCTTGATCCCCAGAGCTGGAACGGCCCCCTCTTTGAGGAGGTTGGCCGCCGTCACGGCTTCCGCATGGATCAGCCCATCAACACCTTCACCAAAGAAGCGTTGAATATTCTGTACTACGGCACGGGGGACGAGATCTACACCATCACCCGCCACTTTGGTGATCGCGCCACCCACCAGACCGTAAAGTTTGAGGGCGTGGTGGGCATCATGGAATCCCGCATCCGTCAGGGCGGCTTCGGTTCGGACAGCTACGAGGAATTCGTGGAGGACGCTCCCTGCCCCGAGTGCCGCGGCAAGCGGCTGAACCCCATGGTGCTGGCCGTCACCGTGGGCGGGCTGAACATTGACGATTTCTGTGCGCTTTCCGTCAAGGACGCGCTGGATTTCATCACGAATCTGCACTTGGAAGGCTCCGAGGCGGTCATCGCCCGCGAGATCGTCAAGGAGATCAAGGCAAGACTGGGCTTCCTTGTTTCGGTGGGTCTGGATTACCTCACCCTCTCCCGCAAGGCAGGCACTCTGTCGGGCGGCGAGGCCCAGCGCATCCGTCTGGCCACCCAGATCGGCTCGGCTCTGGTGGGCGTGCTGTATATTCTGGACGAGCCCTCCATCGGCCTCCACCAGCGGGACAACACCAAGCTCATCGCCACCCTCAAAAAGCTCCGCGACATCGGCAACACCGTCATCGTGGTGGAGCATGACGAGGAGACCATGGAGGAATCCGACTACATCGTGGACATAGGTCCCGGGGCGGGCATCCACGGCGGTAAGGTGGTCTCCGCAGGCACACCCGCCGAGGTAGCTGCCGACGAGAATTCCATCACGGGTGCCTACCTGTCGGAGCGCAAGAAAATTGAAGTCCCCTCTGCGCGCAGAGCGGGCAACGGCTGTTGGCTGACGGTCAAGGGTGCCGCAGAACACAATTTGAAGCACATCGACGTGGATATCCCCCTCGGCAAATTCGTCTGCGTGACGGGCGTTTCGGGATCGGGCAAGTCCTCTTTGGTCAACGGCATCCTCTACCCCGTGCTGGCTCACGACCTCAACCGAGCCGTGACCTACCCCGGTGAGCATGACAGCGTGGAGGGCATCGAGCATCTGGACAAGGTCATCGCCATCGACCAGTCCCCCATCGGCCGCACCCCTCGCTCCAATCCTGCCACCTATACCTCCCTGTTTAACGACATCCGCGACCTCTTCGCCAACACCCAGGACGCCAAGGCCAAGGGCTTCGGCCCCGGACGGTTCTCCTTCAACGTGAAGGGCGGCCGCTGTGATGCCTGCGAGGGCGACGGCGTCAAGAAGATCGAGATGCACTTCCTCCCCGACATCTACGTCACCTGCGACGTCTGCAAGGGCAAGCGGTACAATCGGGATACGCTGGAGGTTCACTACAAGGGCAAGAGCATCTTTGACGTGGGACTGGGCTATATCAAGATCGGTCAGTCCTCCACCACCCTGTCGGGCGGCGAGGCACAGCGCGTCAAGCTGGCGGCAGAGCTGGCCAAGCGTGGCACGGGCAAGACCATCTATATTCTGGACGAGCCAACCACAGGACTCCACACCGACGACGTGGCGCGGCTCCTCACCGTCCTGCAACGCCTCTGCGACGGCGGCAACACCGTCCTCGTCATCGAGCACAACCTGGACGTCATCAAGTGCTCCGACCACATCATCGACCTGGGCCCCGAGGGCGGCTCCGGCGGCGGTACGGTGGTGGCCACGGGTACACCCGAGGAGGTGGCGAAGGTCAAGGGGTCTTATACGGGGCAGTTCTTGAAGAAGAAGCTGTAAATTGCTGTTTATCGGTGCGAAGGGGCACGGCCTCCGGCGGCTTAGAACCTTTTTGAAAAAAGGTTCTAAGAACTCCAAAAACTTTTAAAAAGCATTATTTAATAACACCTTTTTGAAAGTTTTGAGGATTCTTAAGGGA